>NZ_JBEYFP010000033.1:0-26491 GCF_040634455.1 Kitasatospora sp. NPDC007106 | reverse complement strand
CGGTGCGCCAGGACCGCACGGGGCTGAACGACGAGCAGATGGCCTACCTCCGCGCCGGCACCGCCGGCGGGCTGGGGCGCCGCGGGCTTCCGCGGGCCAGGCTTCGCGGAGGAACCACCGGCAGGCGGCGTCGCTCCCAAAGCGTCAGTCAACTTGCGAACGACCGGCGCCTCGATCGTCGAGGACGCCGAACGCACGAACTCACCGAGCTCGGTGAGCTTGGCCATGACGGCCTTGCTCTCCAAGCCAAGTTCCTTGGCAAGCTCGTATACCCGGACCTTAGCCACTTCGCTCCTGTCTATCCGTCCGGGGTCATCGTCCGCCGGACTGTCGCTACTTCATGGGCGTACTCATCGCGTACTCATCGAGTGCTCATCGCAATCTCGACCTACTTCCATCTCGCGAGGTACCTGACGTTGCGCACCGCACACGACGAACGTGTGCCGTGCAGTTCCTACGGTGCTCCGCCGCGCCTGAGTCATCAGGACGCCGGGGCCGCGCCCGCCCGCTGCTCGACGTGTGACCGCAGTGCATCGGTGTCGAGCGGACCCTGGAGCCGGAAGGCCCTGGGGAACGCCCGACGGCGGACCGCGAGGTCGAGGCAGGCGGGATCGGGATGCAGATGTGCACCCCGCCCCGGCAGTGCGCCGCGGAGATCGGGGACGCATTCGCCCTCGACCGCCACGACACGCAGCAGCTCGTGCTTGGCCGCGCGCTTGCGGCAGCCCACGCAGGTGCGTTCAGGGCATGCGCGGACATGCGTCCGGCCAGACAACTTCAAGTCTACCCCTCCGATGGGACATGGCGCCGCCCCGCCGATCTCCGGGGGACTCCTAGAACACCGACTACTGGTCCGGGGATTCCCCGGCGGGGGCCTCGGTGTCCGGCCGGATGTCGATCCGCCAGCCCGTCAGGCGGGCGGCCAGGCGGGCGTTCTGGCCCTCCTTGCCGATCGCCAGGGACAGCTGGTAGTCCGGCACGATCACCCGTGCGGACCGCTGCGCGTAGTCCACGATCTCCACCTTGGTCACCCGGGCGGGCGACAGCGCGGCGGCGACCATCTCGGCCGGGTCCTCCGAGAAGTCGACGATGTCGATCTTCTCGCCGTGCAGCTCGGCCATCACGTTGCGCACCCGGCCGCCCATCGGGCCGATGCAGGCGCCCTTGGCGTTCAGGCCCTGCCTGCGCGACCACACCGCGATCTTGGTGCGGTGGCCGGCCTCGCGGGCGATCGCGGCGATCTCCACCGAGCCGTCCGCGATCTCCGGCACCTCCAGCGCGAACAGGCGCTTGACCAGGTTCGGGTGGGTGCGCGAGAGCGTCACCGACGGGCCGCGGACACCGCGGCGCACGCCGACCACGTAGCAGCGCAGCCGGGTGCCGTGCTTGTACTCCTCGCCGGGCACCTGCTCCTGCGGGGGCAGGATCGCCTCCAGCTTGCCGATGTCGACCAGGATGTTCTTGGGGTCGTTGCCCTGCTGGACGACACCGGTGACGATGTCGCCCTCCTTGCCCGCGTACTCGCCGAAGGTCTGGTCGTCGGCGGCGTCCCGCAGGCGCTGCAGGATGACCTGCTTGGCGGTCGACGCGGCGATCCGGCCGAAGCCGCTCGGGGTGTCGTCGAACTCCTTCGGCTCGACGCCCTCCTCCAGCTCGGCGGAGTCCTCCAGCGCCCAGACCGTGACGTGGCCCGTCTTGCGGTTCAGCTCGACCCGGGCGCGGCGGCGCGAGCCCTCGGTGCGGTGGTACGCGATGAGGAGCGCCGACTCGATCGACTCGACCAGCAGGTCGAACGGAACGCCCTTCTCGGTAACCAGCCCACGCAGGGCGCTCATGTCGATGTCCACGGCTACGCCTCCTCTTCTCTCTTCAGGTTCATGATCGGGGCAACGCCCCGGCTACGCGTCGTGCGAGCCGTCGTCGCCGGCGTCGTCCGTGTCGGCGGTGGCGTCGACGTCGGCGGTGTCGTCCGCGTCGTCGATGTCCTCGGCCTCGTCGAGCAGCGCGTCGTCCTTGCGGTTGAACTCGACCTGGACCCGGGCCTTGGCGACCTCGGCGAAGGCCAGCCGGCGCTCCTTGGGACGGCCGCGCCCCTTGACCGGCTGCACCTCGACGAGCGCACCCTCCTCGTCGCTCTCCAGCACCCGGGCGGTGATCTCGCCGCCGTCGACCAGCTGGATCTTCGCCAGCCGGCCCTCGGCACGGGCCCAGTGGCGCGGCAGCACGAGCGGGCGCTCCGCACCCGGCGAGCCGACCTCCAGCAGGTACGCGGCACTGCCCATCAGGTCGGAGTCGTCCAGCGCCCGGCCGACCTCGCGGCTGAAGTCGGCGATCGCGTCGAGGTCCACACCGCCGTCGGCGTCCACGTCGATCTGGACCTGCCGGCGGCTGCCCGCCTGGGTGATCCTGACGTCCTCCAGGTCGAGGCCCGCCTCGGCGGCCAGGGGTTCCAGCAGCGCACGCAGCCGGTCGGTCTGGGGGGTGCTCATCCGGGTGACTCCTCGGCCGCGTCTGCTGTTGTCAGGTGCTAACTCACGGCGCAGCCTATCCGGTCCACCGGGCAACCGCCGATTCCGACCGTGCCGCCCGCCCGGGTGACAGCGGCGCCTGCGAGCAAGCTCACACCCCCCGGTCGGACCCGCCCGCCCGTCCGGGGCCGGGGAGGCCCTGCGATGATGCACGGTGACCTCACGGTGACCCAGGGGCACCCCGCCCCGCGAGACGAGCGGGAGCGCGTCGATGCCGTCCCCCACCCGGCGGACCGTCCTGGCCCTCGGCGCGCTCGCCGGAGCGCTGCTGGCGGCCGGCTGCACCGAGGACCACCGGGACGCCGACCGCGCGGACCGGCCCGACCCCGACCTCCCGCTGCGGCTGCGCGCGGTGGCCGCGACCGACCGCCTGCTCACCGACTACGACGCGGTGATCGCCGGCCCCGGCGCCGACCGGGCGGCGGCGCTGCGCGAGCTTCGGGCCGACGTCGAGGAGCACCGGGCCGCACTGGCCGCGGGGCTGCCGGCACCGTCGCCGTCCGGCCCCACGCCGTCCTCGGCCACCGCGTCCGCCATGTCCGCCACGTCCGCCACCGCGGCGCCCGCAGCCGGTGTCGCCGCCCTGGCCGCCGCCGAACGCCGCACCGCCGCGGAACGGCTGGCCGACCTGGAGGCCGCCTCCCCCGCGCTCGCCCGGCTGCTGGCCTCCGTGGCCGCCTCCGGCGCCCTGCACGTCAGGGCGCTCGGCGACCCGGGCCCGATCGCCCCGCCGGCCCCCACGGCCACCGCCCCGGGCGCCTCGGCCCCCGGCGTCTCCGCCTCGGCCTCCGCCCCCGTGTCCCCGTCGGCCGCCCCGACCGGTGCCCCACCGACCGGGGCCGCGCCGGCCGGGTCTGCGGGCGGATCGGCGAGCGGCCACCCTGCACCGCTGCCGACCGGCGCGGTGGCCGCCCTGCAGGCCGCGCTGTCGGCCGAACACGCCGCGGTCTACGGCTACGGCGTGGTCGGCGCCCGGACGCCGGCCGGGCCGCAGCGGGACGCCGCCCGCGCCGGGTACGCCGCCCACCAGGCCCGGCGGGACGCGCTGCAGCGCGAACTCGACGGCGCGGGCGCCACCCCCACCGCCGCCGCGGCCGGCTACCGGCTGCCGTTCGCGGTCTCCGACGCCGCCGGTGCCGGGCAGCTCGCCGCGCACATCGAGACCCAGCTGACCGCGGTGTGGGCGGACGCCGTCGCCGGCACCGGCGGGGCGCTGCGGCAGACCGCCGCCACCGCCCTGCGGGAGACCGCGTTGCGCGCCGCGCAGTGGGGCGCCGACCTGTCGGCGCTGCCCGGCCTGCCGGAGCAGGACGCGGCCGACGGGGCGGGCACGACGCCCGGCACGAGCGCGTCGGCGAGCGGCTGACCAGCGGCTTCCCGCCGATGGCCGACAATGGACGGGCCGCACCCCTGTGCGGCGCACCGAGCGAGAGGCCACCATGTCGGCACTGCCAGGCCAGCAGATCACCGTCCCCGAGCGGCTCGCGGACACCGTGCGGGTCTGGGCGGGCGAGGAGGGGCTGGCCTGGCTGGCCGCCCTGCCCGAACTGGTCTCCGGGTACCTGGACCGCTGGGGGCTGACCCTGGAGCGGGTCGCCGACCCGGGCGGCCCGATCAGCCTGATCGGCTTCGTGCACCGGGACGACGACCTCGCCCCGGCCGTCCTCAAGGCCGGGCTGGTGACCCCGGAGACGGACCGGGAGCACGCCGCGCTGCGGCACTGGGCGGGCCGCGGCGCCGTGCTGCTGGTCGACGCCGACCCGGCGGCCGGGGTGCTGCTGCTGGAGCGGCTGCACGGCGACATCCCGCTGCGCTCGCTCGCCGAGTCGAAGGCGATGCTGGAGGCGACCGGGCTGCTGCAGCGGCTGTGGGTGCCGCCCGCGGACGGGCATCCCTTCCGGCTGGTGGTGGACGTGGCCGCCGAGCTGTCCGGGCGGATCGCCGAGCGCCGTGCCCTGCCGGGCGCCGAGGCGGCCGGGCCGCTGGTCGACGAGGCGCTGGAGACGGCCGCCGCGCTGGCCGGGTCCGAGCCCGAGCGGTTCCTGCTGCACGGGGACTTCCACCACGGCAACGTGCTCGCGGCGGACCGCTCGCCGTGGCTGGCGATCGACCCGAAGCCGGTGGTCGGCGAGCGCGCCTGGGACCTGGCCTGGCTGGCCCAGGACCGGATGGACACCCTGGCCGGCTCCCCCGGCCCCCGGGCGGCCGTCCGGCGCCGGCTGCAGCAGCTCTCCGGGGCGCTGGAGGTCGACCGGGACCGGCTGCGCGGCTGGACGCTCTTCCGCACCGTGGAGGCCGGCCTGTGGCACCTGTCGACGGGCGACCGGGCGGCGGCGGAGCTCTACCTGGAGTTCGCGGCCTGGCTGTGAACCGCGGAGAGCGGCAGCCGGGCCCCCATCACCGCGTACGGGCGGACGGTGTTCGGGAAGCGCACCGCCCGGGCGAGGTCGCGGTAGCCGAGCGAGCGGTAGAGCCGGCGGGCCGGGGTCTCGGCGTCGATCGCGGACAGGATGCTGCGGTCCTTGCCGGAGCGTTCGCACAGGCCGCGGATCAGCGAGCTGCCGAGGCCGCGCCCCTGGTAGCCGGGCAGCACGTGGAGTTCGGTGACGGCGAAGACGCCGTCCAGCCAGTCGCCGTGTCCGCCGGCCTCCAGGTACGGCTGGATGACGGTGGACCACCAGTGCTCGCGGGAGTTCGGCATGCCGTAGCCGAAGCCGACCAGCCGGCCGCCGCTCATCGCGCCGAGGGCGAGCACACCGGGCTGCTGGGCGTGCCGTCCGACGATGTGCAGCCGCACCGCGACCTCCTCGGGGGTCAGCCCGAAGGCGAGCGCCTGGACCTCCAGCGCGTACGGCGCCCAGGCCGCCAGGTCGATGGCCTCGATCGTCACCTCGGTGAGCTGCTCCATGACCGGGACGTTACTCCTCGAAGGCCCGCTGTGACCTGCGAAGACCGGGATCCGCCGGAGGTCAGAACAGGACGCTCATGAAGGCGCCGACCTCGGTGAAGCCGACCCGCTTGTAGGCGGCCCTGGCGCGCAGGTTGAAGTCGTTCACGTAGAGCGAGACGACGGGGGCGACCTCGCGCAGCGCGATGTCCAGGACGGCGGCCATGCCGGTCTTCGACAGGCCCCGGCCGCGGTGCTCGGGGGCGACCCAGACGCCCTGGATCTGGCAGGCGCCCTCGGTGACGGCGCCGACCTCCGCCTTGAAGAGCACCTCGCCGTCCTCGGAGAAGCGGGCGAAGGAGCGGCCGGCCGAGACCAGTTCGGCCACCCGGGCCTGGTAGAGCAGGCCGCCGTCGCCGGCCAGCGGCGAGATTCCGACCTCCTCGGTGAACATCGCGACGCAGGCCGGCATCAGCGTCTCGATCTCGTTGCGCCGCACCCGGCGGACCAGCGGGTCGGCCTCGACCTCCGTGGAGGGGGCGGTGGCGGCCATCAGCGGCTGGTGGGCCCGGACGTCCCGGGCGGGGCCCCAGCTGCGCTCCAGCAGGGCCCAGAGCTCCGCCGTGGGCCCGGCCGGGCCGACGATGGAGGAGCAGCGGCGGCCCTGGCGCCGGGCGCGCTCGGCGAAGGCCCGGACGGCCTCCGGTCCGGCGTCGACCAGGACGAGGTTGGCCCCGGCGTAGCAGAGCGACTCCAGCCGGCCGTCCTCGCCGTACCAGCCCCACATCTCGCCGCCGAGCCGCCACGGGTCGAGGCCGACCGCCTCGACGCGGGTGGCGACGAAGGCGTTGGCGACCGGGTCCCGGTGCAGGACCTCCAGGGCGTCGTCGAGATCCGGGGCGTCGAGCACGCGGGTGGCCGCCAGGGCCCGTGCGACCTGGAAGGGTCCGGGAAGCATCACACCTCGATCGAGCACAGGCACCTCACTAGACACGTCCCACGGGACTTCTGCCGCACCCTACTCCCCCGGGCGGCGCGGCAGGGAACACGAGGGCCGTCCGTACACCCCCGCGACCCCCCGGGACGGGGGTGCGGGGGTCGTGCGGACGGCCCAGGAGTCAGCGGTCGCTACCGGGTCACTCGGCGGCGACCACGACGGGCGCGCCGGACTCGACGCCCTGCTCCTGCATCTGCTCGGCCAGCTTGAGGGCCTCCTCGATGAGGGTCTCGACGATCTTCGACTCGGGGACGGTCTTGATGACCTCGCCCTTCACGAAGATCTGGCCCTTGCCGTTGCCGGAGGCGACGCCGAGGTCGGCCTCGCGGGCCTCGCCGGGGCCGTTGACGACGCAGCCCATGACGGCGACGCGCAGCGGCACCTCCATGCCTTCGAGGCCGGCGGTGACCTCCTCGGCGAGCTTGTAGACGTCGACCTGGGCGCGGCCGCAGGACGGGCAGGAGACGATCTCCAGGCCGCGCTGGCGCAGGCCGAGCGACTCCAGGATCTGGTTGCCGACCTTGATCTCCTCGGCCGGCGGGGCGGAGAGGGAGACCCGGATGGTGTCGCCGATGCCCTCGGCGAGCAGGGCGCCGAAGGCGACGGCCGACTTGATGGTGCCCTGGAAGGCGGGGCCGGCCTCGGTGACGCCGAGGTGCAGCGGGTAGTCGCAGGCGGCCGCGAGCTGGCGGTAGGCGTTGATCATCACGACCGGGTCGTTGTGCTTGACCGAGATCTTGATGTCGCGGAAGTCGTGCTCCTCGAAGAGCGAGCACTCCCACAGGGCGGACTCGACCAGGGCCTCGGGGGTCGCGCGGCCGTACTTCTCCAGCAGGCGCTTGTCGAGCGAGCCGGCGTTGACGCCGATCCGGATCGGGACGCCGGCGTCCTTGGCGGCCTTGGCGATCTCGCCGACCTTGTCGTCGAAGGCCTTGATGTTGCCGGGGTTCACGCGGACGGCGGCGCAGCCGGCGTCGATCGCGGCGAAGACGTACTTCGGCTGGAAGTGGATGTCGGCGATCACCGGGATCTGCGACTTCTTGGCGATGATCGGCAGCGCGTCGGCGTCGTCCTGCGAGGGGACGGCGACCCGGACGATCTGGCAGCCGGAGGCGGTGAGCTGCGCGATCTGCTGGAGGGTGGCGTTGACGTCACTGGTCAGCGTGGTGGTCATCGACTGGACCGAGATCGGGGCGTCGCCGCCGACCGGGACGTTGCCGACCATGATCTGACGCGAGTAGCGGCGCTTGGCGAGCGGCTTGAGCGGCAGGGACGGAATACCGAGCGAGATCGCGGACATGTGCGCAGGGTTCCCCTGGGTGAGGTCGGTGAGCCGGCCGTATTTGCTCGGGCCGGGCCGGGCGCGTCGATGAGGTCGCACCCGGCACACAACGGTACGGCACGCCCGCGGGCCCCAGCACATCCGGCGGTGCCGCGCCGGGCCCGGGCGGGCCGTCGGCGGTCAGTTCAGCTTGACCGGGTTGACCACGTCGGCGGCCATGACGAGCACGGTGAAGCAGATGAAGACGGTGGCGACGACGTACGCGAAGGGCATCAGCTTGGCCACGTCGAAGGGGCCGGGGTCGGGGCGCTTGAGCAGCCCGGCCAGGCGGCGGCGGACCGACTCCCAGATCGCACCGGCGATGTGGCCGCCGTCCAGCGGCAGCAGCGGCAGCATGTTGAACAGGAACAGCGACAGGTTGATGCCGGCCAGCAGCTGGACGAAGAAGGCGAGCTGCTGGGTGGCCGGGATGTCCATCGCGAAGACGTCGCCGCCGAGGCGGGCGGCGCCGACCATGCCGATCGGGGAGTCGGTGGAGCGGGGGGTGCCGTCGACGACGGCGTGCCACAGGCCGGGTACCTTGCCGGGCAGCGCGACCAGCGAGGAGACGCCGTGCTCGGCCATCGAGTACATCTCGTCGGTGGACTCGCCGAGGCTCATCCGGACGACGCCGGTCGTCGGGGTGAAACCGAGGAAGCCCGCGGTGACCGGGCCGCCCTTGACGGTGCGGCCGTCCTTGTCGACCGGGTTCACCGTGTTGCTGGTGATGTCGGCGGTCAGCGTCAGCCGCTGGCCGCCGCGCTCGACGACGATCGGGACCTGCTTGCCGGGCGACTTGCGGATGTCCGCCTGGAGCTGCTTGTAGCTGTGGATCTCGTCGCCGTCGAAGGAGACGAAGCGGTCGCCGGCCCGCAGCCCGGCCAGGTTGGCCGGGGACTTCGGCGCGTCGGTGGGGCAGGTGTCGGTCGGCTGGCCGGCCTTGACGACGCACTGGCTGACGGTGGAGACGGTGGGCACCGCCGTCTGCACGCCCATGCCCATGAACAGGAGCAGGAAGAGCACCACCGAGAGGATCAGGTTCATGAACGGGCCGGCGAACATCACGATGACCCGCTGCCAGGGCTTGCGGGTGTAGAAGAGCCGGTGCTCGTCACCGGGCTGCAGCTCCTCGTAGGAGGCCTCCCGGGCGTCCTCGATCATGGTGCGCCAGGGCGAGCTGCTGCGCTTGGTGATCCGGCCGTCCGCGCCCGGCGGGAACATCCCGATCATCCGGATGTAGCCGCCGAGCGGGATCGCCTTGATGCCGTACTCGGTCTCGCCCTTCTTGCGCGACCACACGGTCGGGCCGAAGCCGACCATGTACTGCGGGACGCGGATCTTGAACAGCTTGGCGGTGGACAGGTGCCCCAGCTCGTGCCACGCGATCGAGAACAGCAGCCCGATCAGGAAGATCAGGATGCCGAGCACCCACATCAGATTGCTCACCGCTCGCCCTCCGCCATGCCGTCGTCGCTCCGCTCGCCGCCGTCGTGCTCTCAGCCCGCCGCCAGCTCGCGGGCCCGGGCTCGGGCCCAGTCCTCCGCCTGGAGGACGTCCGCGACCGTGAGCGAAGTTCCCCGCGCGGGGGTGCCGTGCTCGGCGACGACCTTCGCCACAGTGTCCACGATTCCGGTGAAGGGCAGCCGGCCGCCGAGGAAGGCGTCCACGCACTCCTCGTTCGCCGCGTTGAACACCGCGGGGGCGGTGCCGCCGAGCGTACCGACCTCGCGGGCGAGCGAGACGGCCGGGAAGGCCTCGTCGTCGAGCGGGAAGAACTCCCAGGTCGCGGCCTTCGTCCAGTCGCAGCCGGGGGCCGCGTCCGGGACGCGCTCGGGCCAGCCGAGGCCGAGCGCGATCGGCATCCGCATGTCCGGCGGGCTGGCCTGGGCGAGGGTGGATCCGTCGGTGAATTCGACCATCGAGTGGACGACCGACTGGGGGTGCACCACGACCTCGATCCGGTCGAACGGGACGTCGTAGAGCAGGTGCGCCTCGATGACCTCCAGGCCCTTGTTGACCAGGGTGGCCGAGTTGATCGTCACCACCGGGCCCATCGCCCAGGTCGGGTGGGCGAGCGCGTCGGACGGGGTCACCCCGGCCAGCTCGGCCCGGGTGCGGCCGCGGAACGGGCCGCCGCTCGCGGTGACCACCAGCTTGCGGACCTCGGCCCGGGTGCCGGCCGCCAGCGCCTGGAAGAGCGCGGCGTGCTCCGAGTCGACCGGCACGATCTGGCCGGGCGCGGCCTCGGCCTTCACCAGCGGGCCGCCGACGATCAGCGACTCCTTGTTGGCGAGCACCAGCACCCGGCCGGCCTCCAGCGCGGCCAGGGTCGGCCGCAGGCCGATCGAGCCGGTGATGCCGTTGAGCACCGAGTGGCACTCCGTCGCCGCGAGCTCGGTCGCGGCGTCCGGACCCGCGAGGATCTCCGGCAGCGGGCGGCCCGCGGCCCCGGCCGCGAGCGCCTCGCGCAGCGCCGGGACGGCGCTCTCGTCGGCCACCGCCACCGTCCGCACGCCGAGCTGCAGCGCCTGCTCCGCGAGCAGCGCGACCCGGCCGCCGTTGGCGGACAGCGCCACCACGCGGAAGCGGTCGGGGTTGCGCAGCACCACGTCGATGGCCTGGGTGCCGATCGAGCCGGTGGAGCCGAGGATCACGAGCTCCCGCGGACCGTCCGGGTCCTTGACCGCCGGGGTGTAACGGAGCTGGGGGTGGGCGAGCGAGTTCATGCCCCCATTGTGTCGTGCGGAGGGCGGTGCCCGGCGCGGGGTCGTGCGGTACGGACCACTCCCGGGCCTACTTCCAGGCCCAGATCTTCCCCACCGCCTTGCCGTCCGCGCCGACCTCCCACTCGAAGGCGCCCGCGACGCCCCGCAGGTCCGCGAACTCGGGCGAGTCGCTGCTGTAGACGATGGTGCCGCGCCAGCTGGTGCCGCCGCCCTCGGTGAAGCGGCCGACCCCGCCGCCCTGCCAGGAGGCGTGCGCGCCGGTGGGGCTCATGATGACGCCCTGCCCCTCGCCGTACAGGGTGCCGTCCGGGCGCAGCCGTCCGGTGTAGCTGCCCATGTCGTTGACGGTGACGCCGAGCAGTTGTCCGGTGCCGGTGAACGAGGTCTCCACGACGGGCGGCAGCCCGTGGTCGCTGCGGACCACCCGCTGGCCGGTGACCTGTGCCTGTTCCTCTCCGATGAGGTCGCCGAGCATGGTCGACCTCCCTTCCTCCCCTTCCGGACTACGCCCCCTCCGGGGGGCTGTCAAGGCAGGGGCCGACCGGCGCGGAGGGCAGGCAAACGCCCCGCCACCGGGAGCCGGTGACGGGGCGTCGGGGCGGTCGGACGTCAGCCGCCCGCAGCCGTGCGGACCGTCAGAGGTCCAGGCCGGTGAGCACCAGGACGCGCTCGTAGGTGAAGTCCTCCATCGCGTACTTGACGCCCTCGCGGCCCACGCCGGAGTCCTTCACGCCGCCGTAGGGCATCTGGTCGGCGCGGTAGGACGGCGCGTCGCCGATGATCACGCCGCCGACCTGCAGTTCGCGGTGGGCGCGGAACGCGGCCTGCACGTCGTGGGTGAACACGCCGGCCTGCAGGCCGAAGGAGGAGTCGTTGACGGCGGCGAAGGCCTCGTCGGTGGAGTCCACCTTGTGCAGCGACAGCACCGGGCCGAAGACCTCGGCGGTGGCCAGGATCGCGTCGCCGGAGAGGTCCGCGACCACGGTCGGGGCGTAGGAGGCGCCCTCGCGGACGCCGCCGGTGAGCACCTTGGCGCCCTTGGCGACCGCGTCGTCCACCCAGGACTCGACGCGCTTGGCGGCGTTCTCGTCGACCAGCGGGCCGACGTCCACGGCGTCGTCCGCCGGGTCGCCGGTGACCTGGTCCTGCACCTTGGCGACGATCTTCTCCACCAGCGCGTCGTAGACGGTGGCGTCGGCGATCACGCGCTGCACCGAGATGCAGGACTGGCCGCCCTGGTAGTTGGAGAACATCGCGATCCGGGTGGCCGCCCACTCCAGGTCGGCGTCGGAGTTCCAGTCGGCGAGGACCACGGCGGCGGCGTTGCCGCCGAGCTCCAGGGTGACGTGCTTGCGCGGCACCGAGTCCATGATCTGGTAGCCGACCCTGTCCGAGCCGGTGAAGGAGATGACCGGCAGCCGGTCGTCCTGCACGAGGGCCGGCATCTTCTCGTTCGGCACCGGCAGGACGCTCCAGGAGCCGGCCGGCAGGTCGGTCTCGGCGAGGATCTCGCCGAGCACCAGCGCCGAGATCGGGGTCGCCGGGGCGGGCTTGAGGATGATCGGGGCGCCGACCGCGATCGCCGGGGCGACCTTGTGCGCCACCAGGTTCAGCGGGAAGTTGAACGGGGCGATGCCCAGCACCACGCCCTTGGGGAAGCGGCGCACCACCGCGAAGCGGCCCGTGCCGCCCGGGTCGGTGTCCAGCCGCATGGTCTCGCCGTTGGTGCGGCGGGCCTCCTCGGCGGCCCAGCGGAACACCGAGACGGCACGGCCGACCTCGCCGCGCGCCCACTTGATCGGCTTGCCGTTCTCGGCGGTGATCAGACGGGCGATCTCCTCGGTGCGCTCGGCCAGCCGCTTGGACACGTGGTCCAGGGCGGCCGCGCGGACGTGCGCGGGGGTCGCGGCGAAGACCGGTACGGCGGCGGCCGCGGCGGCGACGGCCTCCTCGACCTGGGCGTCCGTCGGAACGCTGACCTTGCCGACCAGGCTGCCGTCGAACGAGTGGCGGACCTCGAAGTCCGACTCGCCGCTCGCCCGGCGGCCGGCCAGCCAGAACTCATGGGTGGTGGTCACGGTCGTACCGGCCCTTCCCTCGATTGGTGGATACCAGCCCACGGTAGGGCGGCCGGAACGCCAACCGGATTGGACACCGCGGAGTGGACCCCGCCGGCCGAAGTACACAGTGGCGTGTTGCGGACCGTCGGGGACCCGGCCCCGCCGATCACCCGGAGGCGATCACTCCTCGCCGGCGCGCAGGGCGAGCCACAGCTCCATCCGGACGTCGGTGTCGTCCAGCGACCGGCCCAGCAGCTCCTCGACGCGGCGCATCCGGTAGCGCAGGGTGTGCCGGTGCACGCCCAGGTCGGCGGCGGCCGCGTCCCACTGCCCGTGCCGGGACAGCCAGGCGCGCAGGCTCGCCACCAGGTCGCCGCGGGCCGTCCGGTCGTGCTCGCGCAGCGGCCGCAGCAGGCCCTCCGCGAACGCCGTCACCGCCTCCTCGCCGAGCAGCGGCAGCAGCGAACCGGCGCCGACCTCCTCGTGGTCGACCGAGCGGCGACCGCCGCGCAGCGCCACCGCCAGCGCCCGCTCGGCCTGCGCGTACGCCGTGCCGGCGTCCTCCAGCGAGGTCGGCGCGGAGACGCCCAGCGCCAGGCCCTCGTGCTCCTCGACCGCACCCAGGCAGGCCCGGTGGGCGGCGCCGTTGTCCTGCGCCAGCACCAGCAGCCGCGGCCCGTGCGGGCCGTCCTCGCGGGAGACGAGCAGCCGCTCGCCGACCCGGCCGCCGGCCTGCTCCGCCCGGTCGCCGAGCTCGCTCAGCGTCTCCGCGGCCTCCGGGCCGGTGCCCGCACCGGCCACCATCACCCGCGCCTCGCCCTCCGGCAGCCCGCCGAACACGCCCGCCGAAACCTGCCGCGCGGTCGCCACCTCGCCCGCCAGCACCATGTGCAGCAGGGCGGCACCCATCCGCTCCTCGGCCTGCCGCAGCTCCCGCGACCGCTCCAGGGTCAGCGTCAGCAGCGCCACCGCCGCGTTCAGCACGTACCGCTCGGTCGGCGTGATCCGGTCCTCGGTGCCCACCGCCAGGAAGCCGCGCGGGCGGCGGTCCGCACCGAGCGACTGGACGACCACGAAGTCCTCGTCCGCGGTGTCGATCCCCGGCGAGCGGCCCTGCAGCGCCGCACTCGACGGCGCCGGGCGGCGGCGCAGCCGGTCCACCTCTGCCGCCAGCCGGCCGGCCCGCCGGGCCGCCCAGTCCGGCGCCACCGCGGACAGCGCACCCGACCCGTCGTACAGCGCCGCCCAGCCGCCGAGCCGGGCCGCGAGCCGGCGGACCACCGCCGTCGTGCCGTCCTTGCCCAGCGCGGCCCGGGTCAGCTCCTCCTGCGCCTCGAAGCTGGTGGTCACCGCCTCGTACTGCTCGGCCGCCAGCGCCGCCGAGACGGCCTTGCTGATCGCGATGAACGGCGTCGCCTCCGGCACCCGCAGCAGCGGCAGGCCGCGCTGCGCCGCCGCCTCCACCAGGGCCTGCGGCACCTCGGTGTGCGACAGGCCGACGCCCAGGCCCAGACCGACCACCCCCGCGTCGGCCAGCCGGTGCACGTACGCCTGCAGCCGCGACGCGGTCTTGCCCAGCTTGATGCCCGTGGTGAGCAGCAGTTCGCCGCCCTCCAGGAAGGGTGTCGGGTCGTCGAGCTCGCTGGTGTGCACCCAGCGGACCTGCCGCTCCAAGTGGTCCGTCCCCGCCAGCACGGTCAGATGGAGCGCGGTGTTGCGGACGACGGAGGCGAGTGTGGGGGGCATGGCACCTTCGCTGGTACGACGCGGTCGCGCCGTTGCGACCGCGCAGGTGAGGGGTTGGGGGGCTGACTCCATTATGTACGCCCCGGACAAGCGGCAGCACGGAATCCTCCGCCGCGGAGTCAGCGCCGCGGTGACCCGCCGCGGAGCCGCGCCGCGGCCGGCGCCACCTGCGGATCCGTGCGGACCGGACCGCCGTCAGTCCCTCAGGTCCACCAGCAGCGGCGGGACCTGGTCCCCGTCCACCGTCGTCAGCGACACCACGGCGTGCCCGCTCGGCAGCGCGTGCGCCAGGTCGGACGGCGACCAGCGGTGCCGCTCGACGTCCCGGGTGGTCACCGACTCGGTCTGCGCGGTCGTCCCGGACAGCGCCTTGCGGCCCGCCCGGGCGGCCTTGCGGACCAGCCCGCCGGAGGTGTCCGGCGTGTGCGTCACCGCGGTCTCGGTGACCAGGTGGGTGCCCCAGGCCTCGGAGAACAGCCGGCCGTCCCACGGGGCGATCCCCGGGAAGGCCATCCGGCAGCCGACCGCGCCGAACAACGGCGCCCGCAGCGGCTCCGGCAGGTCCACCAGGGTGCGCAGCAGCAGCACCGCGCCCGCGTTCGCCGCCCGCATCCGCTGCAGCCCGCGGACGATCTGCGCGTCCACCGCCGCCGAGGCGTCGTCCACCACCAGGCCGGCGAACAGCGACCGCTCGGTGCGCGCCGACGCGGCCTGCACGAACTGGGCGACCACCAGCCGCGACAGCATCCGGGCGACCTCCGGGTGGCTGCGCTCCGGCAGCTTCACCCGGACCCGCAGCGGGTGCTCCAGCGCCCGCATCGCGAACGGCGGCAGCGCGTCCGGGCCGCCCGCGAAGCTGCGCGCGAAGACCGGACGGTCCAGCAGCGCCAGCCGGTCGGCCAGCAGCGTGCCCGGGTCGTCGACCCGGCCGTGCCGGCTCTCGCGGTGCAGCAGGTCGGCCTCGTGCACCGCCAGCAGGCCGCCCGCCTGCAGCGCCTTGCGCAGCACCGCCCAGGCGTCCTGGTCCCCGCCGAGCAGCGCCCGCAGCTCGCGCACCCCCGGGTAGCGGCCGTACGCCGCGTGGTACGGGCCGACCACCTGCTGCAACGCGGTGCGCGCGGTCTCGGCGCGTGCCGCCAGCTCGTCCGGTAGCAGCGCGTCGGCCAGCCGGGCCGCGGCCTCGTCCGGGTCCGCGGCGGCGCCGTACAGGTCGAGGCCGTACGGGGACGCCGGGTCGCCCGGCGCGATCACCACGTCGTACCAGGCGTCCGGACCGAGGTCCGACTCGGCGGCGCCGATCACCACCGCGCAGGCCGTGCCGGCGAGCGCCTGCAGGCAGAGCGCCTCCGCGACCGGCCGGGCCAGCCGGGCGGTCTTCCCGGTGCCGGCCGGGCCGACCGCCAGCAGGGAGGTGCCGATCAGCTGCGGGTCCAGGGCGAACCCGGCGCTGCGGTGCGCGGGCGGGTTTTTCACCACGTTCTGCGCGGTGCCGAGGCGGACCTGACGGGTCAGCAGGTCGTGCCGGCCGCTGCGGCCCGGCAGGTCCCGGGCCTCGGAGGGGTGGGCGCAGGCGGCGGCACCGCGGACCTCGACCTGCTCGGCGAAGGCCGGCAGCAGCTCCGGGTCCGCCAGTACGGTCTCCCAGGCGTGGCGGATCCGCGCGTAGTCGACGTCACCGACGGGCTCGCCGTCCAACCGCCGCGCCACCTGCGGCGCAGCCCCCCGGATCCCGGCCCAGGGGTCGGTGGTGAGGGGGGTCTCGGCGTCCGCCGGGGGCTCCTCGTGCGTCACCGTCCTGGACAGCAGCGGTGCGACCCAGCGCCGCCAGACCTCGGCCCAGCGGCCCATCGATCCGAAGACCATGAACACCCCGATGAGCACGGCGACGTTCACGGCCAGGGCGATGAGGAAGGAGACGACGAACGAGCTGGGAACGGTGAGTCCGACCGCCGTGAGCAGGCTCTGGATCAGCGGCGCGCCCTGGAGGTACACCACGGCGCCGACCGCGAGGTTCAGGGCGGCGCGCAGGAGGAGGGGGCGGGCGGGGACGGCGGCCTGTTCGGCGCGGGTCTCGTCGTGGGGGCGGTGGCCGAGGCGGAAGACGCCGGGCGGGGCGTCGGGGCGGGGTTCGGTCGCCCAGGCGGCGAGGTCGAAGGGGAGGGTCCGCTGCGGGGGGACGGACGATGTCCGCTGCGCCTGCGGCGCCTGCTGCCCCCGAGTGCCGTCCAGTCCCATCCCGGCCCCACTCCCTGTCCCACCGCCGGCAATGCCATACCCATGCCGCCGGTCCGGCGACACGCCCGCGCTCAATGTAGTGGAGCAGGGGCGCGTGTTCGCTGAACCGGGCGCGCTGGCCGCGCCGGACAATTCGGGCGGCGCACTGCTACCGAGTGGCGCATGCTCGGGTCGTGGGCTCGGCCGTAGCCTTCGAGGACCGAGCACTGAGATATGGAGAAACCCGCCATGAGCGCTGCAACCCCGCTCCCGCAGGAGCGCCGCCTGGTCACCGCGATCCCCGGCCCGAAGTCGCAGGAGCTGCAGGCCCGCAAGCTCGGTGCGGTGGCCGCGGGTGTCGGCACCACCCTCCCCGTGTACGTGGCCCGTGCCAACGGCGGCGTGCTGGAGGACGTGGACGGCAACAGCCTGATCGACTTCGGTTCCGGCATCGCCGTGACCAACGTGGGCAACAGCGCGGAGGCGGTCGTCGCCAAGGCGTCCGAGCAGCTCGCGGCGTTCACGCACACCTGTTTCATGGTGACCCCGTACGAGGGCTACGTGGCCGTGGCCGAGCAGCTGAACGAGCTGACCCCGGGCGACCACGAGAAGCGCACCGCGCTGTTCAACTCCGGCGCCGAGGCCGTCGAGAACGCGGTGAAGATCGCCCGCGCGTACACCAAGCGCACCGCCGTCGTGGTGTTCGACCACGGCTACCACGGCCGCACCAACCTGACCATGGGCTTGACGGCGAAGAACATGCCGTACAAGCAGGGCTTCGGCCCGTTCGCACCGGAGATCTACCGGGTGCCGGTGGCCTACCCGTACCGCTGGCTGACCGGTGCGGAGAACTGCGCCGCCGAGGCCGCCGCGCAGGCGATCGACATGATCAACAAGCAGATCGGCGCCGAGAACGTCGCGGCGATCATCATCGAGCCGATCCAGGGCGAGGGCGGCTTCATCGAGCCGGCCAAGGGCTTCCTGCCGGCGATCGTGGAGTACGCGAAGGCCAACGGCATCGTGTTCGTCGCGGACGAGATCCAGACCGGCTTCTGCCGCACCGGCCAGTGGTTCGCGTGCGAGGACGAGGGCGTCGTTCCGGACCTGATCACCACCGCCAAGGGCATCGCCGGCGGTCTGCCGCTGGCCGCCGTCACCGGCCGCGCCGAGATCATGGACGCCGCGCACGCGGGTGGCCTGGGCGGCACCTACGGCGGCAACCCGGTGGCCTGCGCCGCCGCGCTCGGCTCGATCGAGACCATGAAGGAACTGGACCTCAACGCCAAGGCACAGCGCATCGGCGAGGTCATGCTGGGCCGTCTGCGGACCATGCAGGAGAAGTTCGACGTGATCGGCGAGGTCCGCGGCCGCGGCGCGATGATCGCGATCGAGCTGGTGAAGCCGGGCACCAAGGAGCCCAACCCGGAGGTCACCGCCGCCGTGGCGAAGGCCTGCCACGCCGAGGGCCTGGTGGTGCTGACCGCCGGCACCTACGGCAACGTGCTGCGTTTCCTGCCGCCGCTGGTGATGCCGGAGCACCTGCTCACCGAGGGCCTGGACATCATCGAGGGCGCCTTCGCCGGCGTCTGACGAGCCCGGGGCGGTGGACAGCGCCCCGCAGGAGCGGCCCGGTCCGACCAGGACCGGGCCGCTCCGCGTTTCCTCCGTCGGCACCCGCGGCCGGTCCGCGGGCCTCCTGCGGACCGGCCGCGGGCCGTGCGCCGTCGCGGGCGGCGGTGGGACGGGTACCACCGCGTGGAGGTTGTACTCCCGCTGGTGAAGATGCTGTGCGAAACCACTTGCGCATCTCTGCTCGGCGGTGCCTTTGACGTACTGTCATGACAGATGGACAGCGAGCCGCGACCCTTAGCGACATCCTCCGCCGCCCCGGCGCGGGCAGCTGAGCCTCCAGACCGATCGACCGACCGCCGGGCCCACACCCCCCGGGCCGTGCGGAGCGGCGATCACCTCGGCCGCCCCGGAGCTCTCCCCCCTGCTCCGGGGCGGCTTTCGTTGCTTGTCGTGCCCATGATGCTCGCGGTGCTGCTGGTGCTGATCTCCTGGCAGGTCGCGGTCGACGGGCCGCTGCTCGGACTGGACACCGGGGCACGGCACACCGTCCACGAGCTGCGCCACGCGCTGCACAGCACCCTGGTCAACCACCTCGGCGCCGGCCTGTCCGACCTGGGCGGCGCGGTGCCGGCCGTACCGGTGCTGCTGGCCGCGGGGGCCCTGGCGGCGGTGCGCCGCCGCCGCGCCGCGCCGGCCCGCTGGTGGCTGCCGCTGCCGCTGGCCGCGGCGGCCGCGGCCCTGATCCCGCTGCTGGTGGTGCCCGCCAAGGCCTGGTTCGCCCGCCCGGGGCCGTACGGGCTGCCGCTCGCGCCCGACCAGTGGGGCTGGTACCCGTCCGGGCACACCGCGACCTCGGCGATCGCCTACGGGACGGCCGCGCTGCTGCTCGGCGGGACGCTCGCGGCCGACGCCCGGTTCGTGCTGTACACCTGCACCGTGATGCTCTGCCTCGGCGTGGGGGCCGGCCTGGTGTGGAGCGACTACCACTGGCTGCTGGACGTGGTCGCCAGCTGGTGCCTGGCCGGTCTGCTGCTGTGGGCTGCGGCGCTGCTGGGGCGGCGCGCGCTGCCCCGCGTACCGGCCGACGGCGGGGGCCCGCCGCGCTGGGGATCCGACTGACCGGCCCGCGCGGACGATGCGGTCGGCGCGGACGGTGCGGACGGTGCGGGTCGGTTCAGCTGTCGGCCGGGGGTTCGTCCTGGTTGCGGTGGACGAGGCCGGGCTCGCCGTTGTCGCGGTGCCACTCGACGACCAGTTCGTCGCGGGCGCCGAACCGGACGAGGTGGCGGCCCACCACGTCCTCGAGGTCGGCGAGGTGGTCGGGCTCACCGTCGACGACCAACAGCAGGCCGTCCGGCTCCGCGGTGAGGACGGCGGTGCCGTAGGAGAAGGTGACGGTGCCGCGGCCGGTCTCCTCGGACCAGTCGGCGGTCACCCGGCGCCCGAGGTGGGCGGCGAGCTGCTTGCCGTAACGGCCGGGGCGGTCGGTGGCGACGCGGGCTTCGGATCGGGACACGGGATCTCCAGAGTGCCGGGGTACGGGAATCGGGGCGCTCCGCGCACGCGGGCACCCGTTGGACGGGGCCCGCCGGGCAGGCTCCGGACCGTCCACCACTACGGTAGGGCGAATAGTGAGGTTAGCTCAACAAATTTTCGGGACTGCCGCACCGATACCCTGGCCCCGCCCGCCCCGGGCCGGGCCGGGGCACTCCGAGCCGGGAGCCCCCATGACCACGCCGCCGACCGCCGACACCGCAGCGGAGCTCGCCGACGCGCTGACCCGGGCGATGAAGCGGATCCGGCGGCAGACCATGCACCGGCTGGAGCCCTACGGCATCACCCCCGCCCAGGCCCGCGCGCTGCGCACCCTGGCCCACGCCCCCGGCTGCGACGAGGGGCCGGGCGCCCCGATGCGGCTCAGCGACCTGGCCGAACGGCTGCGGATCGCCCCCCGCTCCGCGACCGCGGTGGTGGACGCCCTGGAGGAGGCCGACCTGGTCGCCCGTACCCCGGACCCGGCCGACCGCCGGGCCGTCCGGGTGGTGCTGACCGATGCCGGCCGGGCCGCGCTGGAGCGGATCGGACAGGTCCGCCACGAGGTCGCCCGGGACTACTTCGACCCGGTCAGCCGCGCGGAGCAGGAGGCCCTGCTGCAGGCGCTGCGGGCCGCCGAAGCAGCGTACGAATCAGCGACACCGCCCGGTCGGCCGGCACCGCGGTGAGCCCGATCCCGGTGATCACCAGGACGGCCGCGGCCCCGGCGAGCGCACTGAACCGCTCGCCGAGCAGCAGCCAGGACGAGGACATCCCGAACACCGGCACCAGCAGCGAGTAGGGCGCCACCGCGGAGGCGTCGTACCGACGCAGCAGGTGGCTCCAGGCGACGAAGCCGAACAGGGTGGAGACCAGGCCGACGTAGGCGATGGCGCCGATGCCCGCCGCCGAGATCCCGGCGAGCGCCCTGAGGTCGGCCTCCGGACCCTCCACGAGCAGGGACAGCGCGAGCAGCGGCAGCGGCGGCACCGCGCTGACCCAGACCATCCAGCGCAGGGCGTCCGCCGGGGCCGCCCTGCGGGTCAGCACGTTGGACAGCCCCCAGAACACGGCCGCCGCGATGACCAGCGCGAACGCACCGACCGGGCCGCCGAGGCCGTGGTCGACGGCGGCGAGCGCGATGCCGCCGAAGGCGACGGCGAGACCGGCCGTGCGCTGCCCGGTGGGGCGCTCGCGCAGCAGCACCGTCGCGAACAGCGCCGTGAACACCGCCTGGCTCTGCAGCACCAGCGAGGACAGGCCGGCCGGCATCCCCGCGTGCATGCCGAGGAAGAGCAGGCCGAACTTGGCCACGCCGAGCGTGCACCCGACGGCCGCCACCCACTTCCAGGCGACCCGCGGCGGCCCGACGAAGAAGACGGCGGGCACGGCGACGACGGCGAAGCGCAGGGCGCAGAAGAGCAGTGGCGGGAAGTTCTCCAGGCCGACGTGGATCAGCACGAAGTTGAGGCCCCAGACGGCGGCGACCAGCACCGCCAGGCCGATGTCGCGCGGCGCCATCGCGGCACCGGCGGGGCCCGCGCCGGCGGAGGACGCGGAGCGGCCCGCGGCGACGGAGGTAACGGGGACGGAAGCGGTGGTCGGTGGCATGGAATCGAGCCTGACGGGTGGGCACTGTTCAGCACCAGCGATGAATTCTGAACCGAACCGTTCAGCAACGCTTTACCATGGCCGTCATGTTGGATCTCGGCAGGATGCGCGCGCTGCACGCGGTGGCGGTGCACGGCTCGGTCGGCGGCGCGGCGGCCGCCCTCGGGTTCACGCCCTCCGCCGTCTCGCAGCAGATCTCCAAGCTGGAGCGTGAGACCCGCACCGTGCTGCTGGAGCGCCAGGGCCGCGGCGTGGTGCTCACCGACGCGGCCGTGCGGCTGGCCGACACCGCCCGGCAACTGCTCGCCCTGGTCGAACAGGCCGAGGTGACGCTGGAGGAGCGGCGCGGGCAGGCGGTCGGCCGGCTGCTGGTGGCCTCGTTCGCGACCGGCGCCCGCGGGGTGATGCCCGGTGCCCTCGCGGACCTGCGCGAGCACTGCCCCGACCTCGACGTCCGGCTGCTGGAGACCGACCCGTACCTGGCCGTCGAGCTGGTCACCCGCGGCGAGGTCGACCTCGCCCTCGTCCAGGACTGGCCGACCGTGCCGCTGCCTGTGCAGGACGGGGTCTCCCGCCTGGACCTCGGTCTGGACCCGGTGGACCTGCTGCTGCCGGCCGGTCATCCGCTCGCCGCGCTCGCCACCGTCCCGGTGGAGCGACTGCTCGGGCAGCGGTGGATCAGCGTCCCGCCGGGCAACATCTGCCACGACTGGCTCGTGCGCACGCTCCGCGAGGCCGGCGAGGAACCCGACGTGCTCTACCAGGTCGGTGAGTTCGAGACCCAGATCGCGCTGATCCGGGCCGGTCTCGGGCTCGGCCTGGTGCCCCGGCTCGGCCGGGCGCCGCTGCCCGCCGGAGTGGTCGCCCGGACGGTCTCCCCCGAGCCCACCCGCCGGGTGTACGCACTGTGGCGCAGCCAGGCCTCCCGCCGTCCGGCGATCACGGCCGCCCTGCGGGCGATCCGCGAACAGTGGGCCCTGGTCGAGGCGGCCTCCGCGGCGGCGGGAGCGGGTGCGCCCGGCTAGCCGGCCACGCCCCGGCTCCGCCCATCCGCCGCGGTTCATCCGACGACGTCCCCGCGACGGTTCTCAGTCGGCGAAGCCGATCACCAGCCACATGAAGCCCACACCGAGCAGCGTGCAGAGCAGCGTGGTCCGGGAGGGGTGCGGGCTGTGCGCCTCGGGCAGGATGTCCGAGGTCGCGAGGTACAGCAGGAAGCCGGCGAAGAAGCCCAGGTAGAGGCCGAGCACCTCGACCGGGATGGTGAAGAGCAGCGTGATCGCCGCCCCGGTCACCGGCGCCACCGCGTCCGCCGCCAGCAGCGTGAGCGCCCGCCTGCGGTCGTTCCCGTACATCCGGGTGATCGTGTACGTGTTGAAGCCGTCCGCGAAGTCGTGCGCCACCACCGCTATGGCCACCACCGTGCCCACCGTGGTGCCCGCCTGGAAGGCGGCCCCGATCGCGAAGCCGTCCATCAGGCTGTGCCCGACCAGGGCTCCTGCCGCGGTCAGGCCGATGCCCTGCCGGGCGTGGTCGTGGTGCCCGTGGCCGTGCGTGTGGGCGGCGTACTCGCCCTCGTGGCTGCGGTGGATCGCCACCGCGCGCTCGATGATGTGGATCGTCAGGAAGCCGGCCGCGAACATCAGCAGGGCCTGCGGCACACCGTGGATCTCGTCCGGCGCGGCACGGACCGCCTCCGGCAGGAGGTCGAAGGCGACCACACCGAGCATCAGCCCGGCGGCGAAACCGAGCACCAGGTGCCGGCGGTCACCCGTCCGCTGGGCGACCCAGCCGCCGACCAGCGTCATCAGGAAGGCCGCGGCGGCGACGAGGACGGCGGTCACCGGTCGGCCTCCGCCGCCCGCGGCGCCGGGAAGGACGGACGGCGGGGCGCCGGTGCGCACACGGAACCGGGGATGCACCCGGAATCCGGGGCGGGCACCGTCCTGGGCGGGAGCACGGCTACGGGGGCGGGCACGGTCGGCGGTCTCAGCCGTCGGTGGCGGCGAGGTAGGCCGCGGCGAGTTGGGGCGAGCCCTCGACCGCCCAGCTGTGGCCGATCGCCGTGACGTCGAGTTCGCGCCCGCCGGGCAGGACCACCAGCGGGCGGTCGTGTTCGTCGAGCCGCCAGACCGTGCCGGGCACGCGCCGGCGCAGCACCGTGCCGAGATACAGGCCGGCGTCGTTGCCCAGCCACTCCGAGACCTCCGGATCGTCGCGCCAGCGCGGGAGCAGTTGGTCGAGCTGGGTCAGCGACGTCACTCCGTCGTCGAGCCGCACGCCCGAGTCGTCGGCGAGCTCGCGCAGCAGCCCGCACTCGGCGAGCAGGTCGGCCATCGTCGGCTCGTCCGGCTGCGGCGGGATGCCGCCCGGGTGGTGGGCGTGCCGGGCACGCCACCTGTCCAGGAACCCGATTCCCATCCCTCCAGACTGACAGGGCCGCGGTGTCGGTGCAGCGGGCCGGGGCCGCGCCCGGCGCGGCGGGGCGGCCCGGCCGCTCAGCCCGCTGCCAGGGGCAGGCCGAGGTGCGTCCGGGACAGCTCCCGCACGCCCTCGCCGTCGATCAGGTGGATGCGCCGGTAGCCCTCCTCCGCGGCGAGGTCGAGCGCCGCCTCGCCGAACCTGCCGGTGGTCAGGCGCAGCCCGCGCTCGGCGCCCTCCTCGCGGACCGCCTCGGCGAGGGTGCGCACCTCGTCCTCGGCCACCGGATCGGTGTTCCGGGACGCCCAGACCACCCAGCGGCCGGGCAGCGCGCTGTCCGCAGTGCCCTCGGCGGTGGCGACCAGCCCGATCGGCCCGCGCAGCCGCACGCTCCAGGAGCCCAGTCCGCCCCGGGTGAGCAGCTCACGCACCAGCTGGGCGAACTCGTTGGGCGACAGCTCCGCCGGGGTGGGCACCGTCGCACCGGCGATGCCGTTCGGCACCACCGGCACGGGCCCGTACGGGTCGGGCGTGACCACGGCGGACAGCTCGCGCAGCCGCAGCAGCGCCTCGTCGTGCTCCGCGTCGGCGTACACACCCGGGGCCGGCTCGTCGTCGTCCACGACCGGGCTCCGGGCGCCGGCCGGGTCTGCCGGGTCTGCCGGGTCGGCCACCAGGCGGGTGCGGGCGAGTGCGTCGCGGTCGGCGTCCACGCTGAGCAGACAGACCGGGTCGGCGCCGGGCCGGCGCAGCCAGCCGTTCAGCACCACGCCGGCGAGGATCCCCTCGGTGTCCACGGCGTCGGCGGCCTGCAGCGCGCGCAGCGCCAGTCGGGCGGCCAGGCGGAGGTAGTCGGAGGACCGCTCGGCCGGAGCCCGCGGCACGGGTTCGGGCGTGCCGTCCTCGGCGAGCCGGTAGCCGGAGAGCGAGGGCACCACATCGAGCGGCGGCATGTCGAGGTCGAGGACGGCCGTCCGGGTCAGCGGGCGGAACAGGGCCCGGCAGGGGGACGGGATGTCCCGGGTGGCGACCTCGGCGGCGGCGAGGGCGCGCTCCAGCAGGGACTCCACCGCGGCCGGTTCGGAGAGCCGGTACGCCCGTCGGCACTCCTCCAGGCTCTCGTTGTACTCGCGCACCGCCCGGGCCTTCGCCTGCTCGGTCTCCTCGTGGGCGGCCCGTGCGGCCCGGGACTCGGCCGCGGCGCCCTCGGCCTGACGGGCCCGCCACTCGCGCAGGTCGCGCTGGTGGCGCAGCCGGGCCTGGGCGAGTTCGCGCTGGTAGCCGGAGTCGAGCAGCCGACGGGAGGCCGGTTCGTCGGGGTCGGCGGCCGGCGGCTGCGGCGGGGCGTAGTCGGCCCAGCGCGGCTCGGCCTCGACCGGCGGGAGGTCGGCGTCGGCCGGGAAGGGCCGCGGTTCGTAGCTGCGCAGCTGGCTCTCGAAGTCCATCGCGGAGACGGGGAGCGCGGCGCGGCGGAGCAGGTCCGCGAGGTGTTCGTGCTCGGCCTGCACGGTGAGGGTCCGATGGTGTGTCAGGGCGGCCGCGCGGGCGTGCACGGCGACGGTGTCCTCCTCCGACGGGCCGTCGGGAGTCTCCGCCCCGAGGTCGCGGAAGAGCGTGGCGAGGAACCCGGCCTGCAGCGGCTCGGCCGCCTCCGGGAACGTCTGGGCCACGGCGGACGCCCGGGCCGATGGTGTCCGGGCCGAGGAGGCGGCCGACGGGGTACTGTCCGGGCGGCTGTCGGGTGAATGCTGCATCAGCGGTCGATCCCCCACTACGTCACTGAGCCTCTACGTCACTGAACCACTGCGTCACTGCATCACTGGTCGTCCGGCGAGATCGCGGAGGCCCGGACCAGCCCGCGCGCGCTCGCAGGGGCCGCTCGGCCGCGGTCCCTGCGAGCATTCTCCACCGTTCGGATGCGATGGTCAGCCAACAACGGGAGTTGGCCACCGCAGTGCACCGACCGAGCCACCCCTGGGGGGCCCGTCGGCCACCGTGGTGCCGCCGTTGAGTCTCGGTTCGGTTCGGTCGGTGTCGGCGCTGTGCCTTCGGCTCCCTCCGGCGGTGGGTCAGTTCGTGCGGGTGTCAGTTGGTGTGGGTGTCAGTTGGTGCGGGTGTCAGTTGGTGCGGGTGTTGGTGAGGTGCTGTCCGATGTACCCGACGTAGATGCGGCCGCTGCCGGAGCAGTCGTCGAGGTAGTGCAGTCGAGGGGCGGTCGAACCGCCGCCGATCCGCAGGTGGGCTCCCATGAAGGCGCGTCGGGACGCGTCCACGCAGGGCGGCACCGGCAGCATCCGTTCGCGCTTCCACTTGGCGTGGCTCTCGACCGTGCGGGACTCCCAGCGGACGGCCTTGCGCGGCGGGAAGTGGTGGCAGCCGGGCGGGGTGTGCTCGCACCACGCCTTGAAGTCACCGCCGGCCTCACCTCGGACGGCTGCCGCCGCGTACTCCTGCAGGGCCGTCAACCCGTCCCAGGCGAGGCGCGCCCAGCCGGAGCCGTCGGGCTGCCCGTCCAGTGCGACGGTCTCCTTCTCGTCCCCGGTGAACTGCAGCAGCGGGAACTCGGCGAACCGGCAGACCAGCTCACCGAAGCTCTCGGGCACCAGTTCCTTGTCCGCGGCTATGTCCCTGGCCAGGCGGGCGAACGCCGCCTCGGCGGGAGCGCGCAGCGCGGCCACCGACGGCAGTCCGGCCTCCGCCGGGACCGCGACGGGTGCCACCGGAGCCACGCAGAGCCTGCTGCCGGAGCGGGCCGGGCGCGGAGCGCTGCGGCGGCGGCGACCGCGGTGCGCCGATCGATCACGATCAATCTGGTGTAGGGCTCGTCCAGCGTTCGGACCCGGCCGCCGGCCGCGGTTATCGAGGCGACATAGTC
>NZ_JBEYFP010000032.1:0-27427 GCF_040634455.1 Kitasatospora sp. NPDC007106 | reverse complement strand
GCCGAGGCTCCGGCCGCCGAGGCTCCGGCCGCCGAGGCTCCGGCCGCCGAGGCTCCGGCCGCCGAGGCTCCGGCCGCCGAGGCCGAGCAGGCCTGACGTACCAAGGGTGAGGGGCACCCACCGGGTACGACACCGGTAGGTGCCCCTCTCTCCCGTGCGGGGGCCGAGCCACCGGCCCCGCACCACCCCACGCAGACACGCGAGACGTGAGAAGAGATCACACCATGGCGAACTTCACCGCCGCGGACGTCAAGAAGCTCCGTGAGCTCACCGGCGCCGGCATGATGGACTGCAAGAAGGCCCTGGACGAGGCCGAGGGTGACGTCCAGAAGGCCGTCGAGCTCCTCCGCATCAAGGGCCAGAAGGGCGTTGCCAAGCGCGAGGGCCGTGACGCCTCCAACGGCGCCGTCGCCTCGCTGATCGCCGAGGGCAACAAGGCCGGCGTCCTGGTCGAGCTGAACTGCGAGACCGACTTCGTCGCCAAGGGTGGCAAGTTCGTCGAGGTCGCCAACGCGATCGCCGCGCACGTCGCCGCCACCTCCCCGGCCGACCTCGAGGCCGCCCTGGCCTCCGAGATCGCCGCCGGCCAGACCGTCCAGCAGTTCGTGGACGAGGCCAACGCCACCCTCGGCGAGAAGATCGTCTTCCGTCGCTTCGCGCAGTTCGACGGCGACGGCTTCGTCGGCGTCTACATGCACAAGTCGGACCCGGACCTCCCGCCGACCATCGGTGTCCTCGTCGAGCTCGACAAGGAGAACGCCGAGGTCGCCAAGGACGTCGCGCAGCACATCGCCGCCTTCGCGCCGAAGTACCTCTCCCGCGAGGACATCCCGGCCGAGGACCTCGAGAACGAGCGCCGCGTCGCCGAGGCCACCGCTCGCGAGGAGGGCAAGCCCGAGGCCGCCCTGCCGAAGATCGTCGAGGGTCGCGTCACCGGCTTCGTCAAGGAGAACTCCGTCCTGGAGCAGGCGTTCGCCAAGGACAACAAGAAGACCGTCGCCAAGGTCCTCGAGGAGAACGGCGTCGCCCTCAAGCGCTTCGTCCGCTTCCGCGTCGGCGCCTGAAACCCGTTCCCCGGCGCTTCCGGCCTAAGGTAGGAAGCGCGCCGGGCCGCAGCAGCGGCCGGGAACGCGCCGATCGTGCTCTCCAGCACCCCTCGGGGGGCGCGTCGGCACCATGAACGACGAGGAGGCCATTGCCGTGCAGGACACCGTACCGGTTCCCGCGGCAGTGGCCTCCTCGCGTGTACGCGCCCAGCGCGTACGCACAGAGCCGGGCACCGCACTCCCGGTGTTGTGAGCAGCACATGCAGCCCTGCGAGTCCGCAGGTGGAGAAGGAGAAGTCCATGCAGGAGACGCTGGAGACCGGCCGGGACACGCAGGACGGTTCGCGCCGCCGGGTGCTGCTCAAGCTGTCGGGTGAGGCCTTCGCCGGCGGCGGCGGCCTCGGCGTGGACCCGGACGTGGTGCACGCCATCGCCCGCGAGATCGCCACCGTCGTCCGCGCCGGCACCGAGGTCGCCGTGGTGATCGGCGGCGGTAACTTCTTCCGGGGTGCGGAGCTGCAGGTCCGCGGCATGGACCGGGCCCGCTCGGACTACATGGGCATGCTCGGCACCGTGATGAACTGCCTGGCGCTGCAGGACTTCCTGATCAAGGAAGGCATCGAGACCCGCGTGCAGACCGCCATCACGATGGGCCAGGTCGCCGAGCCCTACCTGCCGCTGCGCGCGGTGCGGCACCTGGAGAAGGGCCGTGTGGTGATCTTCGGCGCCGGTATGGGCATGCCGTACTTCTCCACCGACACGACGGCGGTGCAGCGCGCGCTGGAGATCCACGCCGAGGTGCTGCTGATGGGCAAGAACGGCGTCGACGGCGTCTACGACTCCGACCCGCGCACCAACGCGGCGGCGGTCCGGTTCGACTCGCTGGACTACACCGAGGTGATCGCCCGCGACCTCAAGGTGGCGGACCTGACGGCCATCACCCTGTGCAAGGACAACGACCTGCCGATCCTGGTCTTCGAGCTGCTGGCCGAGGGCAATATCGCCCGGGCGGTGAAGGGTGAGAAGATCGGCACACTCATCAGCCAGGAAGCCGCCCGGCCCTGAGCAGCAATCAGCCGTCCGGGGCACCGGTACGGGACTACAGCAGATGAACCGGACAGGGAGCAGACAGTGATCGAAGAGACCCTCCTCGAGGCCGAGGAGAAGATGGAGAAGGCCGTCGCCGTCGCCAAGGACGACTTCGCCGCCATCCGGACCGGCCGTGCCCACCCGGCGATGTTCAACAAGATCGTCGCGGACTACTACGGCGCCCTGACGCCGATCAACCAGCTCGCGTCGTTCTCCGTGCCGGAGCCGCGGATGGCCGTCATCACGCCGTTCGACAAGAGCGCGCTGCGCAACATCGAGACCGCGATCCGCGACTCGGACCTCGGCGTCAACCCGTCCAACGACGGCTCCATCATCCGCGTGGTGTTCCCGCAGCTGACCGAGGAGCGCCGCAAGGAGTACATCAAGGTCGCGCGCGGCAAGGGCGAGGACGCCAAGGTCTCGATCCGTTCCATCCGCCGCAAGGCCAAGGACGCCATCGACAAGCTCGTCAAGGACGGCGAGGTCGGCGAGGACGAGGGCCGCCGCGGCGAGAAGGAGCTCGACGACGTCACGGCCCGTTACGTGGCCCAGATCGACGAGCTGCTGAAGCACAAGGAAGCCGAGCTCCTCGAGGTCTGATGAACGACGCCCCCGACGCCCAGGGCATCCGGGGCGGAACCGAAACGCTCGCCACCGAGTTCTCTGCTGCGGGTGGCCCCCGTGCCGACGACCCCCGTCGGCCCCGAACGGGTCACTCGCAGCAGCCTGTGGTGTACCGAAGGGGCACTGCGGCACAGAATCGGACCATGCCCCCCGCGCAGGAGACACCCGTGGCCCCAACCGACCAGCAGCCCCGCAAGCAGCGCGGCGGCCGCAATCTGCCTGCCGCGATAGGCGTGGGGGTCGGCCTCGGCGCAGTGATCGTCGCCTCGCTGTTCTTCGTCAAGGCGCTCTTCCTGGTGGTCGTGGTCGCGGCCGTCGCGGTGGGCGTCTGGGAGCTGAACTCCCGCCTGGCGGAGACCAAGGGCGTGCACGTGCCGATGGTCCCGCTGATCGCCGGCGCCGTGGCGATGCCGCTCGTCGGCTACACCGCGGGCGGGCAGTGGGCGTCCGCCGTCCTGGCGCTCACCGGCCTGGCCGTGCTCGTGTGGCGGATGAGCAAGCCCCCGGAGGACTACCTGCGGGACGTCACGGCGGGTGTGTTCACCGCCTTCTACGTCCCGTTCCTGGCCACCTTCGTGGCGCTGATGCTGGCCGCCGAGGACGGTGCCTGGCGGATCCTGATCTTCCTCGTGGTCACCATCTGCAGTGACACCGGCGCCTACGCCGTGGGCTACAAGTTCGGGCGGAACAAGCTCGCGCCGACGATCAGCCCGGGCAAGACCCGGGAGGGCCTGGCCGGTGGCATCGGCCTGTCGATGATCGCGGGCGCGCTGCTGATGGAGTACGCGATCGACGGCGGTGCCTGGTGGCAGGGCCTGATCCTGGGCGGCTGTGCGGCGGTCACCGCCACCCTGGGCGACCTGGCCGAGTCCATGATCAAGCGCGACATGGGCATCAAGGACATGGGCACCCTGCTGCCGGGCCACGGCGGCATCATGGACCGGCTCGACTCGCTGCTGCCGACGGCCCCGGTGGCCTGGCTGCTGCTCGCGGCCTTCGTCGGCGGCTGATCCCGCGCCACCCGTTCCACCACCGCGAGCCCCGGGCGTCCACCGCCCGGGGCTCGCGGCGTGAAGGGGTGTGGCCCGGTGGGTACCGTGGCATCCGTGAACGCCACCGGGCAGGCACTGGAGCGGCTCCAGCAGTCGTCCTCCGCCAGGCCGATGATCTCGCCCTGACGGAGACCGCACCCGGCACCGGGATCCGCCATCGCCTGGTACCGGTCCGGGAGCGCGGCCCGTACCGCGAACACCTGCTCCGGGAGCCAGGGCACGCCCCGTCGGCCTCGACTGCCGGGGGCCGGACCGACTTCGCTCCACACGGATTCCGGGTCGGGTCTGCTCGGCAGCCGAGCGCGCCGCGGGCATCCACCTCTTCAGCAAGGGAATGGGAGTAGCTGCGCCTCAGCTTGGCATCGACCGTGCGGTGGCCATCGTTCGGACCGCAGACGCCGAGACCATCACCCTGCTGAACCCCCGGGTGATCGAGGAGTCAGCCGAGACCGACGAGCAGTACGAGGGCTGCTGGAGCTTCTTTGACGTGCGCGGCATGGTTCCCCGACCGCGCGCCATCACGGTCGAACACCAGGAGATCGACGGTCAGCGTCGGATCACCATCTTCGAGAATGCCGTTGTGCGCCTGGTTGCCCATGAGATCGACCATCTTGAGGGCGTCCTGTACACGGCCCGAATGCGGCCTGGCGTGGAGCCGGTCCCCCGTCTCCGAGTGCCGGGGGACCGGTCAGGTGTGGAGCTATGGGGCTGGTCCTGCCGAGCGGTGGCTGTTGCTCAAGGCGCCTCGCTCCGCTCGGCGGACGGGGTAGGTGGAGCCCACGGGGAAGGCACCTCAGGGCGGGATCGGAGATCACCGGCCAGGATTCCCGGCTCCCTGCAGTACCAGACGTAGCCTCACGATGTTCGGGGCGCCGTGCCTGCGGTGCGCGCCCCGCCTCCTGTCTTCTCCCCGGTTCGGGCTTTGCCGTCCTCGGTCGCGCCCGCAAGGGGTGAAGAGCTAAGGCCGAGACGGACAGGTCCGACTTCCATCACCACGCGGCGGAGGCCGGCGCGTTCAGGCCGATCGTTGCTGCCGTTGGGCGGCGCGTTTGGCGAGCAGGCCCGCCAGCAGCATGACGACCAGGCTGATACCGGCGCCGCACACCGTCCAGAGCACCCGGTAGCCCTCGGCGGCGTAGTGGGAGGGCTGCGGCAGGTCGGCCAGGATGAGCGCGCCTGCGGCGATGGCGGCGGAGTAGAGGGCGTAGTTCAGAAAGCGGATCCCGACGGCGTGCACGAACAGGACGAGCGCGACGACCTCCAGCCCGCGCGTCATCGCGAAGAATCGGAGGCCGGTCTCGCTGGCAGGCAGCAGGAGCAGCAGCGCGGCCGCGATGGCGCCGATGAACGCACCCGAAAGGCGCTGGGCGGAGACGAGGGTGCTCTGTTCCAGGTTCGGCTTCATCGCGATGATGGCCGCGATCGGGATCCAGTAGCCGTACTGCAGGTCCAGTCCGAACGCGAGGGCGACGGTGCCGCCGATGACCAGGGCGCGGAGCACCACGAACACGACGACCGGCGGGGTCAGCTTCTTGTGCGAGGTGTCTCCGGGGATCTCGACGAACGGCTGGGGCAGGTCCCGGCGGCCGCGGATCAGCCACTCGACGAACGTCATCAGGATCCACAGTGCTGCCCCACCCGCCCAGGCGACCACCTGGGCCCAGGTGTAGCTGGTGATGCGGGCGGCATGGTGGAGGTTGAACGCGAGCCCGACGGCGACGATGAACCAGACGTTGAGCAGCATGGCATTGACGAACCTGTGCACCCCGAACGTGAGGGCCAGGCCGGCCACCAGCGTGACCACGAAGGCCGCGAGCGCCAGCCACCCCCAGGCCTCGCCCCCGATCCCGAACGCCAGCGCAGTGATCCCCGCGCCGATCAGCGCGAAGACGGCGTTGTGCGACGCGCGGTACCCGAACCCGCCACCCGGGTCGGCCAGCGACGTGAACAGCATGCCGAACAGGGCGCTGAGCAGGTACACCTCATGCCCGATCGCCCAGAAGACGATCAGCGGCACCAGCCCGACGTCCAGGAACACCACGGCTCGCCGCCAGTTCACGCCCGCGTGGTTGAGTTCGAACACCTTCGACAGCCAGCTCATCACCTTCCCCCGGTGAACGGGCCGGCCGTCTCGTTCGGTTGCGCTGCTCATGGCCGCCCTTGCTCGCCTGCTGCCGGGTATGTCGCTCTGATCCCGCATTGTCTGGCTCCCCGGAGACCGCCGCGAAGCGACTCGCCGTGCATTCCCCGATGCAGGGCGCAGCCGGCGCCGCGGGTTCCGGGGGTTGGTGCGGTCGGCGAACACGGGCCGAGGCGAACCTTCGCCTGCGGTTCGGCCGGGGCTGTCCGGGCCGTCCGGGCCGTCTCCGGGCCGTGCAAGGGCGGCCAACGATGACAGGCAGGGCCCGCCGCCGAGTCCTCCTCCCCGAGTGAGAGCCGGGGTGACTCGCGGCATCTGCGACACTGGATGCACCATGCCTAAGCCCGGAGAACTGACCTTCGTCGCGCCGCGCGGCGCCAAGCCCCCGCGACACCTCGCCGACCTCAGCCCCGCCGAGCGCAAGGAGGCCGTCGCCGAGCTGGGCGAGCAGCCGTTCCGCGCCAAGCAGCTGTCCAACCACTACTTCGGCCGGCTGTCCGACGCCCCGGAGACCTGGACGGACATCCCGGCGGCCAGCCGCGGGAAGCTCACCGAGAGCCTGCTGCCCGAGCTGATGTCGGTGGTCCGGCACGTGTCCTGCGACGACGACGCCACCCGCAAGACGCTGTGGAAGCTCTTCGACGGCACCCTGGTCGAGTCGGTGCTGATGCGCTACCCGGACCGGGTCACCATGTGCATCAGCTCGCAGGCCGGCTGCGGCATGAACTGCCCGTTCTGCGCGACCGGCCAGGCGGGTCTGACCCGGAACCTGTCGACCGCGGAGATCGTGGAGCAGATCGCCTCGGGCATGCGGGACCTGAAGACCGGTGCCGTTCCGGGTGGTGAGGCCCGGCTCTCCAACGTGGTGTTCATGGGCATGGGCGAGCCGCTCGCCAACTACAACCGGGTGCTGGCCGCGATCCGCCGGCTCACCGACCCGGCGCCGGACGGCTTCGGCCTCTCGCAGCGCGGCATCACCGTCTCCACCGTCGGCCTGGTGCCCGCCATGCACCGCTTCGCGGACGAGGGCCTCAGCTGCCGCCTGGCGCTGTCCCTGCACGCGCCCGACGACGAGCTGCGCGACGAGCTGGTGCCGGTGAACACCCGGTGGAAGGTCGACGAGGTGCTGGACGCCGCGTGGAACTACGCGGACAAGTCCGGCCGCCGGATCTCCATCGAGTACGCGCTGATCAAGGACATCAACGACCAGGCGTGGCGGGCGGACCTGCTCGGCCGCCTGATCAAGAACCGCCGGGTGCACGTGAACCTGATCCCGCTGAACCCGACGCCCGGGTCCAAGTGGACGGCGTCCCGCCCGGAGGACGAGCGGGAGTTCGTCCGGCGCCTGCAGGCGCACGGCGTGCCGACGACCGTCCGCGACACCCGCGGCCAGGAGATCGACGGCGCCTGCGGCCAGCTGGCCGCCGCGGGCTGATCGGCCCGCGGGGAGAAGCACAACGGAAGGGCGGTGGACACCCGACGGGTGTCCACCGCCCTTCCGGCGTCCGGTGTCAGACCAGACAGGCCGCGGCGAACAGCGCGGTCAGGCCGCCGGTGACGAGCAGCACGCCGACCGCGGCGGCGGCCCGCACGGCGACGGCCGCGCGCAGCGTCGCCGGTTCGGTGCCGAGCCGGACGAGGGCGGCGGTCACCTCCCGCCGGGCCGCGCGGATCTCCAGGGCGCGGGCGACCACGGCGCCGGCCGCGCAGCCGGTGACCAGGAGGACGGCCGCGCGGACGGGCAGGTCGGGCTCGTCGCCGTAGCCGACCGCGGCGACGAGGACGGCGAGGCCGAGGACGAGCACCGCGAGCGGGCCGGCGAGCGGCCGGGCCTCCGCGGTGAGCGAGCGGGCGGCGAGCAGCCGCACCGGGCCGGGCCGGCGCAGGGCCAGCACCCGGCCGGCGAGTGCCAGCAGGGGCGCGGTGAGCAGGGCGAGCCCGAGGGCGGTGAGGGCCCAGCCGATGAGCGCGGCGGTGCCGACCGAGCCGAGGTGGGCGGGCAGGTCGACGGGCCGGCCGTCCTGTTCGGCGCCGGGCCGCAGCCCGTAGAGTTCCAGGGCCATGCCGACGACGGTGAATCCGACGGGCACGGCGATCCGCGCCGGGTGGAAGCCGGTGCTGCGGGCCACGGCGGTGCGGCCGGGCAGCGCGTCGGTCAGCGGGACGGCCGCGGCGGCCGCGCAGCCGGCGACCAGCGGCACGAGGACGAGCAGGGTGACCGGTGCGGCGGCCGGCAGCGAGCTGCCGAGGCCGACGTCGGCGGCGAGCCCCGGGCCGGCGATGTCGTTGCGCAGTACGAGGAAGAGGAGCAGGGCGAGCACGCTGCCGAGGGCGGCGGCGAGCGCGGTCTCGACGGCGATCAGCAGCCGGATGCGGACGGGGCCGTAGCCGGCCGCGGTGAGGCCGGCGATCCGTTCGGGGTGCTGGGCGGGTACGGCGCGGGCGGCGGCGGCGGAGAGCCAGCCGACCGCGGCCAGCGCGGGCAGGCACCAGAGCAGGCGGGGCACCGAGGTGGCGGCGGGTTCGCCGAGGGCCCGGCCGAGGGAGCGCAGCAGGAAGGCGGCGGCCGTCGCGGCGGCGGCCGCGGTGAGCAGCCAGCGGGCCAGGTCGAGTGCCCGGTAGCCCCTGACGAGTCGGAGTGGGAACAACGTCGTCCTCCCGGCTCTCAGCGCGCGGCCGTGACGGCCGTGGAGCCGCTGGCGGTGGAGCCCGCGGTCCTGCCGTCGGCGGTGCCCGCCGGGGTGGTGGACGTGCCGGCGATCCGGCCGTCGACCAGGGTGAGGGTGCGGTCGGCCTGGCCGGCCGGCTCCGGGTCGTGGGTGGCCAGGAGCAGGGTGAGGTCGTGCGAGCGGGCGGCGCTCGCCAGTATGCGCAGCACCTGCTCGCGCTCCTCGCGGTGCAGGGGGGCACCCGGGTCGTCGGCGAAGACCACCCGGGGCAGCGGTGCGAGGGCCCGGGCGACGGCGATCCGCTGGCGCTGGGCCTGGGTCAGCTCGGCGGGGCGGCGCTTGGCGCAGTCGGCGACGTCGAGGCGTTCGAGCCATTCGGAGGCGGCGGTGTACGCGGCGCGGTGGCCGGTGCCGGCGAGCAGCAGCGGCAGGGCGGTGTTCTCGCGGGCCGTCAGTTCCGGCACCAGGTGGGGCTCGGAGCCGACCCAGCCGAAGCGCTCGCGGCGGAGCTTCTCGCGGCCGGCGCGGCCGAGGGTGTGCACGGGGGCGCTGTGGAACCAGACCTCGCCCTCGTCGACCGGCAGCTGGGCGGAGAGGCAGCCGAGCAGGGTGCTCTTGCCGGAGCCGCGGGGGCCGGTGACGGCGAGCACCTCGCCCTCCCGGACGGCGAGCGAGACTCCGCGCAGGGCGGGTGTGCCGTGGTGGGACTTGACGATCCCTCGGGCCCACAACACGTCGTTGTCGGGCGGGGCCGCTGACATGGAGAACCGTCCTGGTGCCTTGTCGGGATATGACAGTCGTCAGATTAGAACGAACAGGTCGCGGTGCGGTTGCGGCACACTGGCCCATCTCCGGGCAAATCGCCGTGATTCCGGCGGTCGGATCCGGAGTTCGGCACCCCGGCACGCCGAAGGGCGGCCCCGGTGGACCGGGACCGCCCTGGCGGAGGGTGGGAGGAGGGTCAGATCTTCGCCCACGCGTCGGTGAGGCTGACCCGCAGGATCTGCTCGATCTCGTCGAAGGTCGACTGGTCGGAGATCAGCGGCGGGGCCAGCTGGACGACCGGGTCGCCGCGGTCGTCGGCGCGGCAGTACAGGCCGTTGTCGAAGAGCGCCTTCGACAGGAAGCCGTAGAGGACGCGCTCCACCTCGTCGTCGTTGAACGACTCCTTGGTGGTCTTGTCCTTCACGAGCTCGATGCCGTAGAAGTACCCGTTGCCGCGGACGTCGCCGACGATCGGCAGGTCGCGCAGCTTGTCCAGGGTGCCCAGGAAGCGCGACTCGTTGTCGAGCACGTGCTGGTTGAGGCCCTCGCGCTCGAAGATGTCGAGGTTGGCCAGCGCCACCGCGGAGGACACCGGGTGGCCGCCGAAGGTGTAGCCGTGCAGGAAGGTGTTCTCGCCCTTGTAGAACGGCTCGGCGATGCGGTCCGAGATGATCGTGGCGCCGATCGGGGAGTAGCCCGAGGTCATGCCCTTGGCGCAGGTGATCATGTCGGGCTGGTAGCCGAACTTGTCGGCGCCGAACATGGTGCCGAGGCGGCCGAAGGCGCAGATGACCTCGTCCGAGACGAGCAGCACGTCGTGGCGGTCGCAGATCTCGCGCAGGCGCTGGAAGTACCCGGGCGGCGGCGGGAAGCAGCCGCCGGCGTTCTGCACCGGCTCGACGAAGACGGCGGCGACGGTGTCCGGGCCCTCGAAGAGGATGGCCTGCTCGACCTGGTCGGCGCACCAGCGGCCGTAGGCCTCCGGGTCCACGGTGCCGTCCGGGCCCTGGAGGTACTCGGGGGCGCGGTAGATGTTGGTGTTGGGAGCCTTGTGGGTGCCGGGCACCAGCGGCTCGAACGGGGCCTTCAGGCCCGGCAGGCCGGTGATCGACAGGGCGCCCTGGGGGGTGCCGTGGTAGGCGACGGCCCGGGAGATGACCTTGTACTTGGTCGGCTTGCCGGTCAGCTTGAAGTACTGCTTGGCCAGCTTCCAGGCGGTCTCGACCGCCTCGCCGCCGCCGGTCGAGAAGAACACCTTGTTCAGGTCGCCCGGGGCGTAGTTCGCCAGGCGCTCGGCGAGCTCGACGGCCTTCGGGTGGGCGTAGCTCCAGACCGGGAAGAAGGCGAGCTCCTTGGCCTGCTTGGCAGCCGCCTCGGCGAGCTCCTCGCGGCCGTGGCCGGCCTGGACCACGAACAGGCCGGCGAGGCCGTCGAGGTACTTCCTGCCCTTGTCGTCCCAGACGTAGGTTCCCTCACCGCGCACGATGGTGGGGACGGGGGAGTTCTCGTACGACGACATGCGGGTGAAGTGCATCCACAGGTGGTCGTAGGCGGTCTTGGAAAGGTCCTTCTGCGCCGGGTCGGCTGTCATCTGGTGCCCCAGGTGTAGGTCTGTTTCCGGAGCTTCAGATAAACGAAGCTCTCGGTGCTCCGCACGCCGGGAAGCGCGCGGATGCGCTTGTTGATCATTTCGAGCAGGTGCTCGTCGTCCTCGCACACCAGCTCGGCCAGCAGGTCGAACGAGCCTGCGGTGCAGACGACGTAGTCGACCTCGTCGAACGCGGCCAGGGCGTCCGCGACCGGTTCGATGTCACCCTCCACCCGGATCCCCACCATCGCCTGCCGGGTGAAGCCGACGGTGAGGGGGTCGGTGACGGCGACGATCTGCATCACGCCCTGGTCGAGCAGCTTCTGGACGCGTTGCCGTACGGCGGCCTCCGACAGGCCGACGGCCTTGCCGATGGCGGCGTACGGGCGGCGCCCGTCCTCCTGGAGCTGTTCGATGATCGCCTTGGAGGCGGCGTCGAGGGGAACGCTGGCGTTCCGGTCGCGGTTGGCCACGTCGCCACTGTGCACGATCGCCGCGCGGCACGCAAGCCGTCGTCGTGCTGATTTCGTCGCTGTTTCCAAAATTGCATGCGGATTGCGTTGCGTCCGGAGATGAAGCCTGTCGATACCGTCGGTCATTGGGTAGCCTGGACCACGTACACACGCAGGCGTGCACACACCCCCAGTGGACCGCGGCCGGTCCGACCCGGCCAGCCGTGCGCCGGAGGTACCCTGGCGCCGGATTCTGCAACGCCGCAGGCCCAGACCGAGGAGAGACCCGTGAGCGACCTTCGTACGCTGCGCAACTACATCAACGGCGAGTTCGTCGATGCGGCGGACGGCCGCACGCTGGACGTGATCGACCCGACGACCGGCGAGGTGTACGCGACCTCCCCGCTCTCCGGCGCCACCGACGTCGACGCTGCGATGGCCGCCGCCGCCGAGGCCTTCCCCGTGTGGCGCGACGCCACCCCCTCGACCCGCCAGAAGCTCCTGCTGAAGATCGCGGACGCGGTGGAGGCCCGGGCCGACGAGATCGTCGACACCGAGTGCCGCAACACCGGCAAGCCGCGTGGGCTGACCCTCTCCGAGGAGATCGGCCCGATGGTCGACCAGATCCGGTTCTTCGCCGGTGCCGCCCGCCTGCTGGAGGGCAAGGCCGCGGGCGAGTACATGGACGGCATGACCTCCATCGTCCGCCGCGAGCCGGTCGGCGTCTGCGCCCAGGTCGCGCCGTGGAACTACCCGATGATGATGGCGGTCTGGAAGTTCGCCCCGGCCATCGCCGCCGGCAACACCGTCGTCCTCAAGCCCTCGGACACCACCCCGGCCTCCACCGTGCTGCTCGCCGAGATCATCGGCGGCATCCTCAAGGACATGGAGCTGCCGGCCGGCGTCTTCAACGTCATCTGCGGCGACCGCGAGACCGGCAAGCTGATGGTCGAGCACCCCACCCCGGCGATGGCCTCCATCACCGGCTCCGTCCGCGCCGGCATCCAGGTCGCCGAGTCCGCCTCCAAGGACGTCAAGCGCGTCCACCTGGAGCTCGGCGGCAAGGCCCCGGTCGTGGTCTTCGAGGACGCCGACATCGCCGAGGCCGTGGAGGGCATCTCGGTCGCCGGCTTCTTCAACGCCGGCCAGGACTGCACCGCCGCCACCCGCGTCCTGGTGCACGAGTCGATCCACGACGCCTTCGTCGAGGCCCTCGCCAAGGCCGCCGCCGACACCAAGACCGGCGGCATCGACGACGAGGACGTCCTCTACGGCCCGCTGAACAACGCCAACCAGCTCGCCCAGGTCACCGGCTTCATCGACCGCCTGCCCGAGCACGCCAAGGTCGAGGCCGGCGGCCACCGGGTCGGCGACAAGGGCTACTTCTACGCCCCGACCGTCGTCTCCGGCCTGCTGCAGGACGACGAGATCATCCAGCGCGAGGTCTTCGGCCCGGTCATCACCGTGCAGAAGTTCACCGACGAGGACCAGGCCGTCGGCTATGCCAACGGTGTCGAGTACGCCCTCGCCTCCTCCGTCTGGACGAAGGACCACGCCCGCGCCATGCGGATGTCCCGCCGCCTGGACTTCGGCTGCGTCTGGATCAACACCCACATCCCGCTGGTCGCCGAGATGCCGCACGGCGGCTTCAAGAAGTCCGGCTACGGCAAGGACCTGTCCTCCTACGGCTTCGAGGACTACACCCGCGTCAAGCACGTCATGACCGCGATCTGACCGACCGACGCGACCGGCGCACCCAGGGGGCGCGGGCAGCTGCGCGCACAGCGCGGCCGCCCGCGCCCCCGCGCTTTGCCACCCTGTCACGGCGACGCGCCGATCGGGTGACATGGTGCAACTGCCTCGCGACCCCCGTGCTCCCTAGGCTGGCCGCATGAGCATCCCCACCGCTGACTCAGCCGCAGGCCAGGCCGTCAAGGCCGCCGACCGCGCGCACGTCTTCCACTCGTGGTCCGCCCAGGCGCTGATCGACCCCCTCGCGGTGGCCGGCGCAGAGGGTTCCTACTTCTGGGACTACGAGGGCAACCGCTACCTCGACTTCTCCTCCCAGCTGGTGAACACCAACATCGGCCACCAGCACCCGAAGGTCGTCGCCGCGATCCAGGAGCAGGCGGCCAAGCTCTGCACCATCGCGCCCGGCTTCGCCGTCGAGCCGCGCAGCGAGGCCGCCCGGCTGATCGCCGAGCGCACCCCCGGCGAGCTGAACAAGATCTTCTTCACCAACGGCGGCGCCGAGGCCAACGAGAACGCCATCCGGATGGCCCGCCTGCACACCGGCCGTCAGAAGGTGCTCTCCACCTACCGCTCGTACCACGGCGCCACCGCCAACGCCATCGCGCTGACCGGCGACCCCCGCCGCTGGGCCAACGAGACCGGCGTCTCCGGCATCGTCCACTTCTGGGGCCCCTACGCCTACCGCTCGGTCTTCCACGCCGAGAACGAGGCGCAGGAGTGCGAGCGCGCGCTCGCCCACCTGGAGCAGGTCATCGCCTTCGAAGGCCCGGCCACCGTCGCCGCGATCATCCTGGAGACGGTCGTCGGCACCGCCGGCGTGCTGATCCCGCCGCCCGGCTACCTGCAGGGCGTCCGGGAGATCTGCGACCGCCACGGCATCGTCTTCATCCTCGACGAGGTGATGGCAGGCTTCGGCCGCACCGGCGAGTGGTTCGCCGCCGACAACTGGGGCATCACCCCGGACCTGCTGACCTTCGCCAAGGGCGTCAACTCCGGCTACGTCCCGCTCGGCGGCGTCGCCATCAACCCGGAGATCGCCGCCACCTTCGACGAGCGGGTCTTCCCCGGCGGCCTCACCTACTCCGGCCACCCGCTGGCCTGCGCCTCGGCCGTCGCCACCATCGGGGCGATGGCGGAGGAGGGCATCGTCGAGAACGCCAAGCGGATCGGCGAGAGCGTGATCGGCCCCGGCCTGCGCGAGCTCGCCGAGCGGCACCCCTCGATCGGCGAGGTCCGCGGCCTCGGCGTCTTCTGGGCGCTCGACCTGGTCAAGAACCGCGAGACCCGCGAGCCGCTGGTCCCCTACAACGCGGCCGGACCGGCCAACGCGCCGATGGCCGAGCTCGCCGCCGCCTGCAAGCAGCGCGGCCTGTGGCCCTTCGTCAACATGAACCGCTTCCACGTGGTGCCGCCGTGCACCGTCAGCGCGGAGGAGGCCAAGGCCGGCCTCGCGATCCTCGACGAGGTCCTCACCCTCACCGACGCGCACACCGTCTGACGCACCCACGGGAGCGGCCCCGGGGCAACCGCCCCGGGGCCGCTGCGTCGCGCCCGCGCTCAGCGGCGCACCGCGTCCAGCGCCAGCAGCGCCACGTGCAGCGACAGACAGGACTCCACCTGGTCCAGGTCCACCCCGAGGATCCGCTCCACCTTGTGCAGCCGGTCGTAGAACGACGGCCGGGACAGGTGCGCCGCGTCCGCCGCCGCCGACTTGTTGCGGCCCTGCTCCAGGTAGATCCGCAGCATCCGCACCAACTGCCCGCCGTGCTCGGCGTCGTACGCCAGCAGCGGCCCCAGCTCGCGCTCCACGTACGTCTGCAGCCGCTCGTCGTCGCGCAGCAGGTGCAGCAGACCGCGCAGCCGGACGTCCGGCAGCCGGTAGTAGGCGGCCGCCCGGCCGCCCGGCGCGTCGTGCAGCGCCGCGTCCGCGACCTGGGTCGCCTCCAGCAGGGTGCGCCGGGCGTCGCGCACCGACCCCACCGAGGAGCCCACCGCGACCACCGGCTCCGGCGGCGGCGCCGCCGCGTCCCGCGCACCGTCCGCCACCAGCTTGCGCAGCGCCGCCGCGAACGCCTCCAGCGCCGCGTGCTCGTCCTGCTGAGAACCGAGCGCGATCAGCATCCCGACGCCCTCGTCGTCCAGCGCGCCGACCAGCGCCGACAGCCGGCAGCCGCGGATCGCCGTCGCCGCCAGCTCGGTGAAGTCCCGCAGCCGGGCCTGCGCCTCCAGCGCGGCCGGCACCGCCCCGCGGCGCTGCCGCAGCACCACGCCCACCAGCCGCCGCCCCTCCAGCGGCACCCCCAGCGCCTGCGCCCGCAGCGCGACCTCGCTGACCGTCAGGGCGTGCGTGAGGATGCCCGACAGCAGCGTGCGGTGGGTCTGCCGCTCCAGGCTCTCCCGGTCGCGCACCACCAGCCGGTTCAGCGCCAGCGTCGCCGCGCCGCGCTCCAGCATCATCGCGTGCGGGTGCGCGGTGCCCTCCGGCAGCGCGCCCGGCCCGCCGATCAGCACCAGCCGACCCCAGTCCTGGCCGCGCGCGCCGACCGCGGTGACCAGCCAGCCGCTGCGCGGGTCGTGCCCGGTGCGGCCCGGCGGGCGGACCCCGCGCGAACGCGCCTCCCAGCCCTCCAGCAGCTCCGCCTCCGGCCGGCCGGCGCTCTCGTGCGCCAGCACCTGGTGCGCCAGGTTCTCCAGCACCACCGGCGCACCGGCCAGCTGCGCCACCTGCCGCACCACCTCGGCGGGCTCGGCGCCCTCCACCGCCAGCTCGTTGAAGACCTGGTGCACCGCCTCGGAGGTGCGCAACTGCTCCAGCTGGGCGTTGACCACCAGGGCGTGCACCGCCTCGGTGACGGCGACGAAGCGCAGCTCGCGGCGGAGCGCGATCAGCGGCAGCCCGCGCTGCTCGGCGGCGTTGACCAGCGCCCGCGGCAGCGAGTCGAAGTAGCGGCGGCCGAACTCGACGACCAGGCCGGCGGCGCCGACGTCGGCGAGCTCGTGGACGTAGCGGGCCAGGCCCTCGCGCTGCTCGGGCAGCGCGATGCCGGTGGTGAGCACCAGCTCGCCGCCCTGCAGGACGCCGGCGACGTCCGGCAGCTCGCTCACGTGGACCCAGCGGACGGGCCGCTCCAGGTGGTCCGCACCGGCCACCACGTCGGGCAGTCCGCGCCGCATCACGTCCAGGTCCAGCACCCGGGCGACGGTGGGGAGCATCGCGGGCCTCCAGCTGATCAGGGTTGTCAGGGAAATCTTGCCTCGGCGCGGTGCCCGCCCACCCGCCGCGCCGCCTTGCACCCTGTAAACCCCTTGCCGCCGGGCCTGTCGGAGTGACCCTTGTCACCCGATCGCCCGAGACGGCATGGTCAGGCAATCGGAAGTGGCGAAAACCGGGACGCGGCAGCGGAATCCGCAGCGTAACCAGAAGGCAACAGCGGAATCCCTTGTGGAAGAAAACTGGGCCTGTCAGGATCGCGCAATCCCGGTGAACCACCGCTTCGGATCTCTCCGTCTGCTATGCGGCGACTGGACCAGTCTCCGGCCATGGCGTACGGGCATCGCCGCACCGCCGAGGAAGCATGGGCGTGCAGCGGCATCCGCGCCCGGCGCGCGGAAGCCGAACCACCGGGCACATGGAGGACAGCAGATGGACCTGACCAACTTCAGCGCCGGCGCGCAGCACATCGCCGGGCGGGTGGTCACAGGGAGCGGCGACGAGCGGTTCCGGGTGGTCAACCCGGCCGACGGCAGCACCGTGGAGGAGGTCGTGCTGGCCTCGCCCGCCGACGTCGACGCCGCGGTCGACGCGGCCCGCGCCGCCCTCCCCGAGTGGTCCCGCGCCACCCCCGGCACCCGCGCCGAGGCCCTGGGCCGGCTGGCCGGCGTCCTCGCCGACCACGCCGAGGAGTTCGCCCACGTCGAGACCGCGCAGACCGGCAAGCCGATCAAGCTCTCCACCGAGTTCGACGTCCCCGGCACGATCGACAACACCGCCTTCTTCGCCGGCGCCGCCCGCAACCTGGAGGGCAAGGCCGCCGGCGAGTACTCCGGCGACCACACCTCGTACGTGCGCCGCGAGGCGATCGGCGTGGTCGGCTCGATCTCGCCCTGGAACTACCCCCTGCAGATGGCCGCCTGGAAGATCCTCCCGGCGATCGCCGCGGGCAACACCATCGTCCTCAAGCCCGCCGAGCTCACCCCGCTGACCTCGCTGATGTTCGCCGCCGCGTGCACCGAGGCCGGCATCCCCGACGGCGTCGTCAACGTCATCACCGGCGCCGGCCGCACCGCCGGCGAGCACCTCGTCTCCCACCCCGCGGTGTCGATGGTGTCGTTCACCGGCTCCACCGCCGTCGGCAAGCGGGTCGCCGAACTCGCCACCGCCACCGTCAAGCGCACCCACCTCGAACTCGGCGGCAAGGCCCCGTTCGTGGTCTTCGACGACGCCGACCTGGAGGCCGCCGTGCACGGCGCGGTCGCCGCCTCCCTCATCAACAGCGGCCAGGACTGCACCGCCGCCACCCGCGCCTACGTCCAGCGCCCGCTCTACGACGCCTTCGTCGCCGGGGTCGCCGACCTGTACGCCGCCGTCCGTCTCGGCGACCCGCGCAACCCGCAGACCGACCTCGGCCCGCTGGTCTCCTTCGCCCACCGCGACCGCGTCGCCGGCTTCGTCGAGCGCGCCCGCCGCGACGGCGCCACCGTCGTGACCGGAGGCGGCACCGGCACCAAGGGCCACGACGGCTCCGACCTCACCCTCGGCGCCTACCACCAGCCCACCCTGATCACCGGCGCCGCCCAGGACAGCGAGGTCGTCCAGGGCGAGATCTTCGGCCCCGTCCTCGTCGTCCTGCCCTTCGACAGCGACGAGGAGGGCCTGCGGCTCGCCAACGACACCCCCTACGGCCTCGCCGCCTCCGCCTGGACCCGCGACGTCCACCGCTCGCTGCGCGCCACCCGCGAGATCGCGGCCGGCTGCGTCTGGGTCAACGACCACATCCCGATCATCAGCGAGATGCCGCACGGCGGCTACAAGGCCTCCGGCTACGGCAAGGACATGTCGCAGTACTCCCTCGACGAGTACACCCAGGTCAAGCACGTCATGTACGACACCACCGCGGTGGCCCGCAAGGATTGGCACCGCACGATCTTCGGGGACCGATAACCCCGTCCGTCCCCCCACGCCCGAGCCCCCCTCAGGAGGGTGTCCCCGCATGCAGCTGAACGAGATCACCGACGGCCTGCCGGAGCCGGTCCGCAAGGCCTGGGAACGCAGCCTCACCAGCGGCCGCGCCGCCCTCAGCCGCAGGACGGTGCTGCGCGCCGGTGCGCTCGCGGCCGGCGCGGGCACCCTCACCGCCTGCGGCATCCCGCCGGCGAAGAGCACCAACGGCACCTCGGGCGAGGCCGCCAACGCCGCCGCGAAGGACCTCTCCGACACCGACAAGGTCGTCAACTTCTCCAACTGGCCGCTGTACGTCGACGTCGACCCCAAGGACGAGCAGAAGCACGGCACCCTCGACGCCTTCACCGCGGCCACCGGCGTCAAGGTCAAGTACACCGAGGACGTCAACGACAACGTCGAGTTCTTCGGCAAGGTCAAGCCGCAGCTCGCCGCCGGCCAGGACACCGGGCGCGACGTCATGGTCCTCACCGACTGGATGGCCGCCCGGCTGATCCGCCTCGGCTGGGTGCAGAAGCTCGACCAGTCCCGGATCACCACCGCGATCACCAACCTGGAGGCCCGCTTCCGCGCCCCCGACTGGGACCCGGGCCGCCTCTACTCCTACCCGTGGGCGGGCATCCAGGTCGTCATCGCCTACAACAAGAAGGCGACCAAGGGGAAGGCCGTCACCAGCGTCTCCCAGCTGCTCGACGACCCCGAGCTCAAGGGCCGCGTCACCTTCCTGTCGGAGATGCGCGACACCATCGGCATGACCCTGCTCGACATGGACAAGGATCCGGCGAAGTTCACCGCCGACGACTACGCCGCCGCGATCGCCCGCCTCCAGAAGGGCGTCGACAGCAAGCAGATCCGCAAGTTCACCGGCAACGACTACGGCCAGGAGCTGTCCTCCGGCGACATCGCCGCCTGCGTCGCCTGGGGCGGCGACCTCATCCAGCTCAAGGCCGACAACCCCGACATCGAGTTCGTCGTCCCGGACAAGGGCTACGTCGCGTCGACCGACAACATGCTGATCCCGGCCCGCGCCCAGCACAAGCACAACGCCGAACGGCTCATCGACTTCTACTACCGGCCCGAGATAGCCGCCCGGCTCACCGCGGGCATCGGCTACGTCTCCCCGGTCACCGGCGCACAGGCCGAACTCGCCAAGCTCGACGCCGACGCCGCCGCCAACCCCCTGGTCATCCCCACCCCCGAGATGGCCGCCAAGGTCCACAACTTCCGCAGCCTCGGCGAGGCCGAGGAGAGCGACTTCGAGGACAGGTTCTCCAAGCTCATCGGCGCCTGACCCGCGCCCCCGACCACCGGCCTCGGAGATAGGACCCGCACACCATGACCGACCAGGCGACCGACACCACCGCGAAGGCCACCGGCCCCGCCGAAACCCCCTCGGGCGGCGACGTACGGCTCACCGGCATCAGCAAGACCTACGGCAGCTCCACCGCCGTCCACCCCCTCGACCTGACGATCCCCCAGGGCTCCTTCTTCGCCCTGCTCGGCGCGTCCGGCTGCGGCAAGACCACCACCCTGCGCATGATCGCCGGCCTGGAGGACCCGACCTCCGGCACCGTCCTCATCGGCGGACAGGACGTCACCGCCCTGCCCCCGTACAAGCGGCCGGTCAACACCGTCTTCCAGAACTACGCGCTCTTCCCGCACCTCGACATCTACGAGAACGTCGCCTTCGGCCTGCGCCGCCGCGGCAAGAAGGACGTCAAGAAGCAGGTCGAGGACATGCTGGAGCTGGTCGAACTCGGCCCGCTCGCCCGCCGCAAGCCGCACCAGCTCTCCGGCGGCCAGCAGCAGCGCGTCGCCGTCGCCCGCGCCCTCATCAACCACCCGCAGGTCCTGCTGCTCGACGAACCGCTCGGCGCCCTCGACCTCAAGCTCCGCCGCCAGATGCAGCTCGAACTCAAGCGCATCCAGACCGAGGTCGGCATCACCTTCGTCCACGTCACCCACGACCAGGAGGAGGCCATGACCATGGCCGACACCATCGCGGTGATGAACGGCGGACGCATCGAGCAGCTCGGCGCCCCCGCCGACCTCTACGAGAACCCCGCGACCACCTTCGTCGCCAACTTCCTCGGCCAGTCCAACCTCATCCCCGCCGAGGTCACCGGGAACTCCGGCGACGAGCTCCTGCTCAGCGCAGGCGGCACCCGCCTCGCCGTCCCCCGCGCCCGCTGCGCCACCGACGCCACCAAGGTCCACCTCGGCGTCCGCCCCGAGAAGATCACCATCGCGCACTCCTCCACGGACGTCCCCGAGGACCGCAACCGCCTGGTCGGCACCGTCGTCGACTCCAGCTTCATCGGCGTCTCCACCCAGTACACCGTCCGCACCGGCACCGGCCAGGACATCGCCGTCTTCGAGCAGAACATGGAGCGCGACGGCCGGATCGTCCCCGGCGCCACCGTCCAGGTCCACTGGAACCCCGCCCACTCCTTCGCGCTCGACGCCTCCCAGGCGATCGACGCCGGCACCGCGGAGGAGGACGCGTGACCACCACCACCGAGACGGCGCCGCTCCGGGACGCCGCACCCCCCGCGCCGCCCCGGCGCACCCGGCGCAAGCTCGTCCCGTACTGGCTGCTGCTGCCCGGCATCGCCTGGCTCGTGGTCTTCTTCGCGGTGCCGATGGTCTACCAGGGCTCCACCTCCCTGCAGACCGGCTCGCTGGAGGAGGGCTTCCGCGTCACCTGGCACTTCGCCACCTACTGGGACGCCTTCACCGAGTACAAGTGGCACTTCGTCCGCTCCTTCGCGTACGCCGCCACCGCCACCGTGCTCTGCCTCGCCATCGGCTACCCGCTCGCGTACACGATCGCCTTCAAGGCCAGCAAGCGGTGGCGCAACGTCATCCTCATCCTGGTGATCGCGCCGTTCTTCACCAGCTTCCTGATCCGCACCCTGGCCTGGAAGACCATCCTGTCCGACGGCGGCTACGTGGTCGGCGCGCTCAACACCCTGCACGTCCTCGACCTCACCGACGCGCTCGGCCTCACCGCCGGCCACCGCGTCCTCGCCACCCCGCTCGCCGTGGTCTGCGGCCTCACCTACAACTTCCTGCCGTTCATGATCCTCCCGCTCTACACCTCGCTGGAGCGGATCGACCCCAGGCTGCACGAGGCCGCCGGCGACCTCTACGCCAAGCCCTTCACCACCTTCCGCAAGGTGACCTTCCCGATCTCCCTGCCCGGCGTCGTCGCCGGCACCCTGCTCACCTTCATCCCCGCCTCCGGCGACTACATCAACGCCCAACTGCTCGGCTCCCCCAGCGAGCAGATGGTCGGCAACGGCATCCAGAAGCAGTTCCTCAACGTGCTCGACTACCCCACGGCGGCAGCCCTGAGCTTCATCCTGATGGCCCTGATCCTGGGCGTGGTGACGGTCTACATGCGCAAGGCCGGAACGGAGGACCTGGTCTGATGAACAAGGTGTCCAGCTGGCTGCGCCGCAACCTCGTCACCCTCGCGGGCGTCCTCGCCCTCGCCTACCTCGTCCTGCCCAACCTGGTCGTCCTGCTCTTCTCGTTCAACAAGCCCGCCGGCAAGTTCAACTACGAGTGGGCCCAGTTCTCCACCGACGCCTGGACGGACCCCTGCGGCGTCGCCGACATGTGCGGCTCGCTCGTCCTCAGCCTGCAGCTCGCCCTCGCGGCCACCGCCGGCGCCACGATCCTCGGCACCATGGTCGCCTTCGCCCTGGCCCGCTACCGCTTCCGCGGCCGCTCCGCCACCACCGGGCTGATCTTCCTGCCGATGGCCATGCCCGAGGTCGTCATGGCCGCCTCGCTCGGCACGCTCTTCCTCAACATGCGCATCCCGTTCGGCTTCACCACGATCCTGATCGCGCACATCATGTTCTGCCTCAGCTTCGTGGTCACCGCCGTCAAGGCCCGCGTCATGAGCATGGACCCGCGCCTCGAACAGGCCGCCCAGGACCTCTACGCCACCCCGGTGCAGACCTTCCTCAAGATCACCCTGCCGCTCGCCGCCCCCGGCATCGCCGCCGGCGCGCTGCTCAGCTTCGCCCTCTCCTTCGACGACTTCATCATCACCCAGTTCAACTCGGGCCCCACCACCGTCACCTTCCCGATGTTCGTCTGGGGCGCCTCGCAGCGCGGCATACCCGTCCAGGTGAACGTGATCGGCACCGCGATGTTCCTCGCGGCCGTCGTCCTCACCGTCGCCGGACAGTGGATCGGCAACCGCCGGAAGGCCCGCGCCTGATGCCACACCACTCCTCCTCCCCGTTCTACTGACCGAAGCCCGAACGACCACCAGAAAGCGGCTGATACGGCATGGACTCCGCCCGTGCGCTCAGTGACGTCAAACCCACCTCGTTCTGGCTGGAGGACCCGGGTCGGCCCGAGGCCCTCCCCGCCCTCGTCGGCGACACCACCTGCGACCTGCTGGTCGTCGGCGGCGGATACTCCGGCCTGTGGACGGCGCTCCTCGCCAAGGAACGCGACCCCTCGCAGGACGTCGTCCTCGTCGAGGCGGACGAGGTGGGCTGGGCGGCCTCCGGGCGCAACGGCGGATTCTGTGCCGCCAGCCTCACCCACGGCTTCGGCAACGGCCTGCAGCGCTGGCCCGCCGAACTGAACCGGCTCGAAGAACTCGGCCGCGCCAACCTCGACGCCATCGAGGACGCCGTCAAGAAGTACGACCTCGACTGCGAGTGGGAGCGCACCGGCGAGATCGACGTCGCCACCGAACCCCACCAGCTCGACGAACTCCACGAGGTCGCCGAGGCCCTCGCCGAACACGGTCTCGACACCACCGTCCTCGACGCCGACCAGGTGCGCCGCGAGGTCGACTCGCCCACCTTCCTCGGCGGCCTCTGGGACCGCGACGGCGTCGCCATGGTCCACCCCGCCAAACTCGCCTGGGGCCTCAAGAAGGCCTGCCTCCGGCAGGGCGTCCGCATCCACGAACGCACCAAGGCCCTCACCCTCGTCGAACACGGCACCGGCATGGCCGTCCGCACCCCCTACGGCCGGGTCTTCGCCCGCCGCGTCGCCCTTGGCACCAACGTCTTCCCGTCCCTGCTCAAGCGCGTCCGCCCCTACATCGTCCCGGTCTACGACTACGCCCTCATGACCGAACCCCTCAACGACGAGCAGATGGCCGCCGTCGGCTGGCGCGGCCGCCAGGGCCTCGGCGACAGCGCCAACCAGTTCCACTACTTCCGGCTCTCCGCCGACAACCGCATCCTCTGGGGCGGCTACGACGCCATCTACCACTACGGCGGCAAGGTCCGCGCCGAGCACGACCAGCGCCCCGACACCTTCCGCACCCTCTCCCGGCAGTTCTTCGAGACCTTCCCCCAGCTCGAAGGAGTCCGCTTCACCCACGCCTGGGGCGGCGCCATCGACACCTGCAGCCGCTTCTCCGCCTTCTTCGACACCGCCCACCACGGCCGCGTCGCCTACGCCGCCGGCTTCACCGGCCTCGGCGTCGGCGCCACCCGCTTCGGCGCCGAGGTCATGCTCGACCTCCTCTCCGGCGAACGCACCGAACGCACCGAACTGGAGATGGTCCGCAAGAAGCCGCTCCCCTTCCCGCCCGAACCCGTCCGCTGGGCCGGCATCGAACTCACCCGCTGGTCGCTCGACCGCGCCGACCGCCGCGGCGGCCGGCGCAACCTCTGGCTGCGCACCCTGGACCGCCTCGGCCTCGGCTTCGACAGCTGACCCCACCGCCGGCCCGACCGTCGGCGCCACCGCGGGGCGCACCCCGGCCACCCGGCCCGGATGCGCCCCGCGGTACGTCCGCGTCCGCCCGGACCGAGAGCCGCCGAAACCGGGTCCGCCCGGGCCGAGAACCGCCGAAACCGTGTAAGAACCCGCACCCACCGCCCTCTCCCCGGTGAGCGACCCCGACCCGTCCCCCCGAGGAGCACCGATGCCGCCCACCGCCCGCACCGCCGCAGCCTGGCTCGCCGCGGCCGCCCCCGACCCGCGCGCCTTCCTGCGCACCTGGGAACGGACCGGCCGCCACCCCGCCCCGCTGCCCGCCGGTCGCCAGTGGGACGCCGTCCTCACCCCCGGCCCGTTCGGACGCACCGCCCTCGACGCCCTCGCCCGCCTCCCCGGACCGGGCCCCGTCCTCCAGGACCGCACCGCAGGCACCGTCGCCTTCCTCGTCCCCACCGGCACCGCCGACGGCTGGCTCGGCTCCGGCATCCGCACCCTCGGCCACGGCACCGCCCTCACCGTCCCCCACCCGGACGGCACCGACCGCGCCCTGCACTGGCTGATCCCCCCGGACGGCACCGGCCGGCTCGTCGACCCCCGCCGCCTCGAACTCGCCCTCCACGACGCCGCCGCCCGACTCACCGGCCTCCCGTGACCCGCCGGCCGCACCGCCCACCCGCAGGGTCACCGCAACGCCACCCCGAGGGCGAACCGCGCCAGACTGGTCCCATGACCGCAAGCGCGCTCTCCGACGAGCACCTCCGGCTGCTGGAGACCGCCCAGCCGCTCTGCCTCCGGTACGCCCTCGCCCTCGCCGGCCCCGACGCGCTCGCCGCCCACGGCCTCCCCGCCACCCGCTCCACCGGACTCGTCCTCGTCACCGCCGAGGGCCCGCCCCTCGCCGACATCGCCGCCGGCCTCGCCGAACACCTCCGCGCGGCCGGCCACCGCGCCGGCGTCCAGCCCGGCACCCCGCGCCAGATCCAGCTGACCGGCACGCCCTGCCCGATCGAACTGCGCAAGGAACCCCTGCGGCACCCTGCCGTGCTGCTCCCCGGCGCCCCCGTCCCGGTGGTCGCGCTGCCGGACGCCGCGGCGCTCGCCGTGCTCCGCTTCTGCGACCGGGGCCTGTCGGAGGACCTCGCAGTCCTGCACGTGCTGAGCGGCCCCTTCTCCGAGGGCGAGCTGCTGGCCCTGGCCGGCGCACTCGACGAGGAGTTCCAGCCGGTGGTGCTCGCCGACCGGCTGGAGTCCGCGGCGGCGCCCGTCCACCCGGACGCCGCGGCCCGTTCGGCCTGGGCCCAGGCCTGGGCCCAGGACCTCCGACTGGACCTGATGGAGGTCCGGGAGGACGACGACGGGCTGCACGACCCCTATCTGGAGGACGTCGAGGCGGAGCAGCCCGACGACCTGTAAGGGTGAATCTCCGTTCCCCGTCACGCTGCTCGTTGAGGCCCGGCGGCAGGGTCCGCAGACTGGATTACGAGCGCGGGAGCCCCGTGATCCCGTCGTCCGGACGAAGCCGGGCGGCGCCGTTACCACGTACCGGCGGCCCACACACCGCACGGGACTTCGGAGGCAGACGATCTTGAGCAAGTCCAGCCCGAACAAGCACGTCACCCACTGGATCGGTGGCGCCCCCGTCGCCACCGCCGGCGCCGCGCCCCGCCGCGGTGACATCTTCGATCCGGCCACCGGACAGGTGTCGGGCCAGGTCGACTTCGCCGAGATCGCCGAGGTCGACCAGGCCGTCGCCGCTGCGGCCTCGGCGTTCGCCGAGTGGCGTCGCTCGTCCGTGGCCAAGCGCACCCAGGTGCTCTTCCGCTTCCGCGAGCTGTTCAACGCTCGCAAGGACGAGCTCGCGTCGATCATCGTCTCCGAGCACGGCAAGGTGCACTCCGACGCGCTCGGCGAGCTCGCCCGCGGCCTGGAGGTCGTGGAGTACGCCTGCGGCATCCCGCAGCTCTCCAAGGGCGGCTTCTCGGAGCAGGCGTCCACCGGCATCGACGTCTACTCGATCCGCCAGCCGCTCGGCCCCGTCGCGATCATCTCGCCGTTCAACTTCCCGGCCATGGTGCCGATGTGGTTCTTCCCGATCGCCATCGCGACCGGCAACACGGTCGTCCTGAAGCCCTCCGAGAAGGACCCGTCCGCTGCCAACTTCCTCGCCGAGCTGTGGAAGGAGGCCGGCCTGCCGGACGGCGTCTTCAACGTCGTGCACGGCGACAAGGTCGCGGTCGACCGCCTGCTGGAGCACCCCGACATCAAGTCGGTCAGCTTCGTCGGCTCCACCCCGATCGCCCGCTACGTCTACGAGACCGGCACCCGCTACGGCAAGCGGGTCCAGGCCCTCGGCGGCGCGAAGAACCACATGCTGGTGCTGCCCGACGCCGACCTCGACCTGAGTGCCGACGCCGCCGTCAACGCGGGCTTCGGTGCGGCCGGCGAGCGCTGCATGGCGGTCTCCGTCCTGGTCGCCGTCGACCCGATCGGCGACGAGCTGGTCGAGAAGATCAAGTCCCGTGTCGCCGCGCTGAAGGTCGGCCCCGGCTGCAACGGCGACTCCGAGATGGGCCCGCTGGTCACCGGCCAGCACCGCGACAAGGTCACCTCCTACGTCGAGTCCGGCCTCGCCGACGGCGCCGAGCTGGCCGTCGACGGCCGCAAGCACGCGATCGCGGCCGAGGACGTCAACGGCGCCCCGACCGCGGACGGCTTCTGGCTCGGCCCCACCCTGTTCGACCACGTGAAGCCGGGCATGTCCGTCTACAGCGACGAGATCTTCGGCCCCGTCCTCTCGGTCGTCCGGGTCTCCACCTACGAGGAGGGCCTGGCCCTCATCAACAGCAACCCGTACGGCAACGGCACGGCCATCTTCACCAACGACGGCGGCGCCGCCCGGCGCTTCCAGAACGAGGTGGAGGTCGGCATGGTCGGCATCAACGTGCCGATCCCCGTCCCCGTCGCCTACTACTCGTTCGGCGGCTGGAAGGCCTCGCTCTTCGGCGACGCCCACGCCTACGGCCCCGACGGCGTCCAGTTCTTCACCCGCGGCAAGGTCGTGACCCAGCGCTGGCTCGACCCGTCGCACGGCGGTATCAACCTCGGCTTCCCCACCAACAGCTGAACCGCCCCGCCCCGACCACCGGCCGGCCCCTCTCCCCGAGGTGCCGGCCGGTTCGTTTGCATCCGCTCCCCGTTCGGCGTAGTGTTCACTGGTCGCTCGGCAGGGAGCACCGGACACGCGTCTGCGCGGACGGTCCCGGAGCGGCCAATCCCTTGAAACACCACCTCCCGGCTCGGGCTGGGTCGCGTCTTGTCGCGTCCCGGTGCGAATTCGGCGTGCGCGTTTATAGGAATTGCAC
>NZ_JBEYFP010000031.1:0-27738 GCF_040634455.1 Kitasatospora sp. NPDC007106 | reverse complement strand
CGGCCCCGCAGCGCCGGCAGGAGCCCGCCCCGCAGCGGCGCCCCGAGCCGGCCCCGGCGCCCCGCCGCGAGCCGGCCCCGCGCCGGGAGCCGCGGCCGCGCAGCCGCAACCGGATGTACATCCCGGGCCTCGGCTGCCTCAAGGGCTGCCTGATGGTGCTGCTGATCCTGGCGATCGCCGCGGTGGCGCTGTGGAACTTCACCGACCTGCCGGTGTACTGGGAGAACGTCAAGAGCTGGTTCGCCAGCGCGAGCGACTGGATCAGCGGGTTGAACGGCGGTCGGTGAGCAGCCGACGGTCCGTCAGGGCGGTGATTTTGGCACTTTGTCGACAATTCACGAACTTTCCGTGAAACGACCGTCCCCGACGGCCCTCCGGCGCCCCCCGGAGGGCCGCCGGGCGCGTAGGTTGGTCGTCGAGCACCGACCTACCGAGCCCACGGAGCAGCATTGGCACGCAAGATCGGCAGCCGCTACACCGTCCACCAGGTGATCGGCCGGGGTTCCGCCGGCACCGTCTGGCTCGGCGAGGGCCCGGACGGCCCGGTGGCCGTCAAGTTGCTGCGCGAGGACCTGGCCTCCGACCAGGTCCTGGTCGGCCGCTTCGTCCAGGAGCGCGCCGCCCTCACCAGCCTCGACCACCCCCGGGTGGTCGGCGTGCACGACATGGTCGTGGACGGCAGCGACCTCGCCCTGGTCATGGACCTCGTCCAGGGCACCGACCTGCGCACCCGGCTGGAGCGCGAGGGCGTGCTCCCCCCGCTCGCCGCCGCCTCGGTGATCGCCGACGTCGCCGACGGCCTGGCCGCCGCGCACGCCGCCGGCATCGTCCACCGCGACGTCAAGCCCGAGAACGTGCTGCTCGACCTCGCCGCCCCGCCCGGACCCGGCGGCGCCCCCCGGGCCAAGCTCACCGACTTCGGCATCGCCCGCCTCGTCGACGCCCCCCGCCGTACCCGGGCCACCCGGATCATCGGTACCCCCGACTACCTCGCCCCCGAGATCATCGAGGGCCTGGAACCGCGCGCCGCCGTCGACATCTACGCCCTCGCCACCGTGCTCTACGAGCTGCTGGCCGGCTTCACGCCCTTCGGCGGCGGCCACACCGGCGCCGTGCTGCGCCGCCACGTCACCGAGAGCGTCCCGCCCGTCCCCGGCATGCCGGACGGCCTGTGGCGGATCATCTCCGAGTGCCTGGCCAAGGCCCCCGCCTCCCGGCTGCGCGCCGCCGAGCTGGCCTCCCGGCTGCGCGAGCAGCTGCCGGTCCTCGCCGGGCTGCCGCCGCTCGCCGTCCCCGCCCAGCGCGGCCCGGTCGAGGACGTGCCGACCCCCGGCGAGGCGGTGTACGCCGAGGTCGACGCCGGGACGGGCACCCACCGCCGCCGGCGCGGCCCGGCCGTGCCGCTCGTCCCCGCCCCCTCGCCGGACTCCACCCGCGACACCCACACCAGCCTGCGCCGGCCCTCCCCGCAGGAGCTCGCCTCCTACGCCGCCGAGTCCCGCGCGCAGCGCTCCGCGGCCCCGGTCACCAGCCACCGGCGCCGCCGGCTGGTGCGCCGCCGCCGGATGCTCGCCGTGCTGATCGCCACCGTGCTGCTGCTGGCCGGCGCGGCCGCCGCGTACAGCGCCTTCGCCGCCGAACCGCCCGCCGCCGGGCCCGCCCACGCCGCCGCGGGAGGGCCCGCGGCGGCCCTCGGACCCCCGGTGTAGCCGAACGGTCTCCGCGAACCATTACGCTTGAGGCGTGGCAGCCGTCGATCCTTCCGAAGAGCTCAAGAACCTCGAGACGACCATGGGGTCGATCGAGGCCGTCCTCGACCTGGACAAGATCCGGGCCGACATCGCGACCCTGGAGGAGGATGCAGCCGCCCCGACCCTCTGGGACGACGTCGCCAACGCGCAGAAGGTCACCAGCCGGCTCTCGTTCCTCCAGGGCGAACTGCGCAAGTTCGAGACCCTGCGCGGCCGGGTCGACGACCTGGGCGTCCTGTTCGAGCTGGCCGAGGCCGAGGACGACGCGGACACCCGCGTCGAGGCCGAGGTCGAGCTGGAGTCGGTCAAGAAGGCCGTCGAGGAGCTCGAGGTCCGCACCCTCCTGTCGGGCGAGTACGACGCCCGCGAGGCCCTGGTCAACATCCGTGCCGAGGCGGGCGGCGTCGACGCCGCCGACTTCGCCGAGCAGCTGATGCGCATGTACCTGCGCTGGGCCGAGCGGCACGGCTACCCGACCGAGGTCTACGACACCTCGTACGCCGAAGAGGCCGGCATCAAGTCCGCGACCTTCACCGTCAAGGCGCCGTACGCCTACGGCACCCTCTCCGTCGAGCAGGGCACCCACCGCCTGGTGCGCATCTCCCCGTTCGACAACCAGGGCCGCCGGCAGACCTCCTTCGCCGGCGTCGAGGTCCTCCCGGTCGTCGAGCAGTCCGACCACGTCGACATCGACGAGGGCGACCTGCGCATCGACGTGTACCGCGCCTCCGGCCCCGGCGGCCAGGGCGTCAACACCACCGACTCCGCGGTGCGCATCACCCACCTGCCGACCGGCATCGTGGTCTCCTGCCAGAACGAGCGCTCGCAGATCCAGAACAAGGCCTCGGCGATGAACGTCCTCCAGGCCAAGCTGCTGGAGCGGCGCCGCCAGGAGGAGAAGGCCGCGATGGACGCCCTCAAGGACAGCGGCAGCTCCTGGGGCAACCAGATGCGTTCCTACGTCCTGCACCCGTACCAGATGGTCAAGGACCTGCGCACCGAGCACGAGGTCGGCAACCCGCAGGCCGTCCTGGACGGCGACATCGACGGCTTCATCGAGGCCGGCATCCGCTGGCGCAAGCAGCGGGAGACCGCCAGCTGATCGGGTGCGGACGCCGGGCGAGGTGAGCGTTCGGCACGGCATCGAGGCCGGCATCCGCCGGCGCAGGCAGCGGGAGACCGCCGGCTGATCCCAGATCTACGACGAAGGCCCCCGGAGCTCGGCTCCGGGGGCCTTCGGGCGTTCCTGGTCTCAGGCCAGCGCCTGCCGGGCGATGAGGGCCACCGCGAACAGTGCCGCGATCAGGGCCAGCAGGGTCGCCGGGGTCAGTGCGGCGAACGGGCCCTGCTGCTCCTGCATGCGGGCCCGGTTGGCGCGGCACACCGGGCACCGGCCCTCGCTCACGCGGCCGTTGCAGTTGGCGCACACCAGATGGTCGCAGGTCATGCGATCTCCTCCTTGCTGTCACTGCAAACGCACCGGACGGGCCGATGGTTCCGTCCGTCTCTCCACTGTGCCAGGTTCGCGGGCGCTCGGCCCCCGCAGAGGGGGCGTTCTCCGGTGTGATTGTGAGATAGCGCGCACAAATCCCACCTTCCAATTCCGGACAGACGGGAACAATCCCCGACGAATCATCGGTCGGTACCCGACCCGGGACTGCGGGTCGGGCCGTGGTTCGCGTATGGTCCCAGACCTGGAGCGGTCGGGGAGGATGCCGCTTCGACCGCCGCTCCCGGTCCGGGGCGCGGACGGGCCCACCTAGGATGGCCTCCGTGATGCAGCCGTGATCAGATTCGACAACGTCTCCAAGACCTATCCCAAGCAGAACCGTCCTGCCCTGGACAACGTCTCGCTGGAGATCGAGAAGGGCGAGTTCGTCTTCCTGGTCGGCTCGTCCGGCTCGGGGAAGTCGACCTTCCTCCGGCTCTGCCTGCGCGAGGAGCGCCCCAGCACCGGGGCCGTGCACGTGATGGGCAAGGACCTCGGCAAGCTGTCCAACTGGAAGGTGCCGCACATGCGCCGCCAGCTGGGCACGATCTTCCAGGACTTCCGCCTGCTGCCGAACAAGACGGTCGCGCAGAACGTCGGCTTCGCCCTGGAGGTCATCGGCAAGCCGCGCAGCGCCATCGCCAAGGTGGTGCCCGAGGTGCTCGACCTGGTCGGCCTCGGCGGCAAGGAGGACCGCATGCCCGGCGAGCTCTCCGGTGGTGAGCAGCAGCGCGTGGCGATCGCCCGGGCCTTCGTCAACCGCCCGATGCTGCTGATCGCGGACGAGCCCACGGGAAACCTCGACCCGCAGAACTCGGTCGGCATCATGAAGCTCCTCGACCGGATCAACCGCACCGGCACCACGGTGCTGATGGCCACGCACGACCAGGCCATCGTCGACCAGATGCGCAAGCGCGTGATCGAACTCGACAAGGGGCTGCTGGTCCGCGACCAGGCCCGCGGCGTGTACGGCTACCAGAACTAGCCGCCACCCGTCGTCACGCCTGACCGCCCAGCCTGCACCGACCCTGGATTGAGAGAAGCATGCGTATCCGGTTCGTCCTCTCGGAGATCGGCATCGGCCTCCGCCGCAACCTGACGATGACCATCGCGGTCATCGTCAGTGTCGCGCTGTCCCTCGCCCTTGCCGGTGGCAGCCTCCTGGTCCGCGACCAGGTCAACTCGATGAAGGGCTACTGGTACGACAAGGTCGAGGTCAGCATCTCGTTCTGCACCAAGTTCGACATGGCGGCCTCGGCGCAGTGCGCCAGCGGTGCGGCCACCGACGACCAGGTGACCGCGGTCAAGGCGCAGCTCGACAAGATGACCCCGCTGGTGCAGAAGGCCACCCTGGAGACCGCCCCCGAGGCGTACAAGCACTGGAAGGAGTCGAACCCGGACAACCCGCTGCTCGCGGCGGTCGGTCCGGAGGCGATGCCGCAGTCGTGGCGGGTCAAGCTCAGCGACCCGACCAAGTACGACGTCATCCAGAGCGCCTTCGCCGGCAAGCCCGGCGTGAAGTCGGTGGACGACCAGCGCCGGATCCTGGAGAACCTCTTCGGCCTGCTGAACGGTCTGCAGACCGCCGCCTTCGTCATCATGGTGCTGATGCTCTTCGTGGCGCTGCTGCTGATCGTCAACACCGTCCGGGTGTCGGCCTTCAGCCGACGGCGCGAGACCGGCATCATGCGCCTCGTCGGTGCCTCGAACTTCTACGTGCAGATGCCGTTCATCGCGGAGGCCGCGTTCTCCGCCCTGCTCGGCGCGGTGATGGCCTCCGGCCTGCTGCTGCTCGGCCACTTCTTCGTCCAGCACTGGCTGGCGAAGCGGGTGCTGTTCATCCAGTTCATCGGCTTGTCCTCGGTCCTGACGGTGATTCCGCTGCTGGTCGTGGTCGGCATGGCGATGGCCGGCATCGCGGCCTTCTTCACCCTGCGCAAGTACCTCAAGGTCTGACCTGCGAGGTCCCGGGCGGCCCCGGACGGCATTGCGCCGTCCGGGGCCGCCCTCGTCGTACCCGGGCGTTCCGTCGCCCCGGCGGGGCCGTGCCGCCTAGACTCCGTCGCATGCCGGGAAGCCACCGTCGGGTACGCCAGGGAGCCGCGCTCACCCTGGTGTTCGGCGTCGTCCTGATGGCGGGTGCCGCGAGCGGCGCCTGGGGCGAGCCGCTGACGGTGCCGCTGCCGCCCTCGATGGACGCCGCCGCACGGCTCGCCGCCGGACGGGACGTCACCGGAGCCGACCTCAGCCCGCAGCAGGCCGAGGCCCTGGTCGACGCGAGCGGCGACCGCTGGGCCGCCTACCTGAGCCCGGACCAGTACGCGGACCTGGTCCGCGGCCGCTACCTCGGCGTGGGGCTCTCGGTGGACCGCAGCAGGGACGGCTCGACCGCCGTCTCCGCCGTGCAGCCCGGCGGCCCGGCCGCCCGGGCCGGCATCGCGGCCGGGGACCGGCTGGTCGCGGTCGACGGCGCCCGGGCCGACGGCCTGCCGGTGACGGAGGTGGTGGCCCGGCTGCGCGGCAGCGCCGGTGCCCCGACCGACCGCACGGTGGCGCTCACCGTCTCGCGCGGCGCGGCCGCCCCGCGCGAGGTCGTGCTGGGGCGGGCCTTACTGGCCGCCCAGGAGGTCGGTGTCGAGCGGCTGCCCGACGGCGTGACGCGGATCACCGTGCGGGCCTTCACCAGCGGCGTGGCCGAACAGGTCCGGATCGCGGCCCAGGGGGCCCGGGCGGTCGTGCTGGACCTGCGCGGCAGCTCCGGCGGCCTGGTCGACGAGGCGGTCGGCACCGCCTCGGTCTTCCTGGACGGCGGGCCGGTCGCCTCCTACGAGTCCCGCGGGGTGCGGCGCGAGCTGACGGCCGCCTCCGGCGGGGACACCGCCACCCCGCTGGTGGTGCTGGTGGACGGCGGGACGATGAGCGCCGCCGAACTGCTCGCCGGCGCCCTGCAGGACCGCTGCCGGGCCGTCCTGGTGGGCGCCAGAACCTTCGGCAAGGGCACCGTGCAGCAGCCCAGCCGGCTGGCGGACGGCGGCGTGGTGGAGCTCACCGTGGGCCGCTACTACACCCCCGAGGGCCGCTCGCCCGACGGCACCGGCCTGCAGCCCGACGTCTCGGCCGCCCCGGAGGGCGCCGCCGACCTCGCCCTGCACGTCCTCGCGGGCCTGGGCGCGCGCCGCTGATCCGCCGGGCCGCCACGGCCCCGCAGCGGCGCGCCTCGGCCCGCACCGGCCCCGCATCGGACCTCCGGCGGCCCGCCGGCCCGGCACGCCCGCCACCCGCGCGCAAAAGGACTGCCCCCGACGTCGCCGAGGTGCGAGAATGTCGGCGCTATGGCAAAGGAAAAGGGCAACAAGGTCATCGCGCAGAACAAGCGGGCGCGGCACGAGTACACCATCCTCGACACCTACGAGTGCGGCATGGTGCTGACCGGTACCGAGGTGAAGTCCCTCCGCGAGGGCCGGGCGAACATCGTCGACGGGTACGCCTACATCCAGGGGCACGAGGCCTGGGTCGACAACCTGTTCATCCCGGAGTACACCCAGGGCACCTGGACGAACCACTCGGCGAAGCGCAAGCGCAAGCTCCTGCTGCACAAGCTGGAGATCCGCAAGCTGGAGTCGAAGGTGAAGGAGACGGGCCACACGCTCGTCCCGCTCTCCCTGTACTTCAAGGACGGCCGGGTCAAGCTGGAGATCGCCCTGGCGGTCGGCAAGAAGCTGTACGACAAGCGCCAGACGCTGCGCGAGCAGCAGGACCGGCGTGAGTCGGACCGCGCGATCGCCGCGGCCCGCCGCAAGCAGCGCGCGGTCTGACCCCGGCCCGGCCTCCGGCCCGGCCCGTCGGAGGGGCCCGCCCCGCCGCCCGGTAATGCGCTGGACCCTCCGGGGGCCGACCGCGTACCATGGCAATCGCACCGCCGGAGGGCCCCGCCCACCGGAGCTGTTTGTCAAATCAACATGGGGATGATCGGTTTCGACGGTGGTAGTCGAAACAGGAGAAGCGAGCCGAGGAACGCGGCAATGATCTCGTTAACCACGTGTCGCAAAAAAATAATCGCCAACACCAAGCGCGATACCCCGCAGTTCGCTCTCGCTGCCTGATCAGCGAGCGAATAGGGTGTCAGACCGGGGAGTTCCCGACCCGGACCCTGGCATAATCTAGGGAACTCAACCAACCGCCCCGGCTACGGGGGCGGGAGGGAAGCCAAACAGTAGCTGGGCCCGTCGGCGGCTTGTCCGCGTGACTGCCGGGGCCGAGAAAAGCACAGCGGACTGCGCTCGGAGAAGTCCTGAATCCACTCCATCGGACCCGGGTTCGATTCCCGGCATCTCCACCATCCCATGTGCACCCAGGCCGTCCTCCACTCCCGGAGGGCGGCCTTCGTGTGTCTCCGGACCCTCACACCGGCGGCCGGCGGCGGGTGAGAGGACGGTTCCGCAGGCTTCACAGACCACAACGATCCCGAAACCATGGGCTCCTAGCGTCATCGATGACAGCACGGGCAGGGCAGGCACCGGCACGCAAGGGGAGACCGATGAGCGACACAGCCCAGCGCAGAACAGGCGGCCGCTGGATCCAGGAATGGCGGCCCGAGGACACCGAATTCTGGGAGCGCACCGGCCGCAAGGTCGCCAACCGGAACCTGATCTTCTCGGTGTTCTCCGAGCACATCGGCTTCTCGATCTGGAGCCTGTGGTCCGTCATGGTCCTCTTCATGGGCAAGGGCTACGGCATCGACCCGGCCGGCAAATTCTTCCTGGTGGCCATGCCCACCCTGGTCGGCTCCTTCGTCCGGATCCCCTACACCTTCGCCGTCGCCCGGTTCGGCGGCCGGAACTGGACGATCGTCTCCGCGCTGCTGCTCCTCGTCCCGAGCATCGCCGCGGCGTACGTGATGCACCCCGGCACCTCCTACACCACCTTCATGGTGGTCGCGGCCCTCACCGGTGTCGGCGGCGGCAACTTCGCCTCCTCCATGACCAACATCAACGCCTTCTTCCCGCTCCGGAAGAAGGGCTGGGCGCTCGGTCTCAACGCGGGCGGCGGCAACATCGGCGTCCCCGTCATCCAGCTGGTCGCGCTCGCCGTGATCACCTGGGCCGGCGCCACCTCGCCCCGCCTGGTGCTCGGCATCTACATCCCGCTGATCGCCGTCGCGGCGCTCTGCTCGGCCCTGTTCATGGACAACCTGGCCCAGCTCAGCAACGACACCGGCACCTTCAAGGCCATCCTCAAGGAGAGGCACACCTGGCTGATGTCGGTGCTCTACATCGGCACCTTCGGCTCCTTCATCGGCTTCTCCTTCGCCTTCGGCCTCGTCCTGCAGAACCAGTTCGGCCGGACCCCGCTGCAGGCCGCCCAGCTCACCTTCATCGGCCCGCTGCTCGGCTCGGTCATCCGCCCGGTCGGCGGCTGGCTGGCCGACCGCTGGGGCGGCTCCCGGATCACCTTCTGGAACTTCGTCGCGATGGCCGCCGCCGCCTCGGTGGTGACCTACGCCTCCTCGATCAAGTCGCTGCCGGTCTTCCTCGTCGGCTTCATCGCGCTCTTCGTCTTCGCCGGCATCGGCAACGGCTCCACCTACAAGATGATCCCCGGCATCTTCGAGGCCAAGGCCCAGGACCGGATCGCCGCCGGCGACACCCCCGCGGACGCGGCCGCCTGGTCCCGCCGGATGTCCGGCGCCGCGATCGGCGTGATCGGCGCGGTCGGCGCCCTCGGCGGCCTGTTCATCAACCTCGCCTTCCGCCAGTCCTTCCTCACCACCAAGAGCGGTACCCCCGCCTTCGTCTCCTTCCTCGCCGCCTACGCCGTCTGCTTCGCCCTCACCTGGGCGGTCTACCTGCGCCGCCCGGCCGCCGCCCCCACCGGCGCCCAGGCCCCGGCACTCGCCCGGGTCTGATCGCCACCGAGGGCCGGTCCGCACCCGCGGACCGGCCCTCACCTGCGAAACAAGCCGGAAATCGGACCGACCCGGCGGTGACACCCCGGCACGGGACGATGACGGTCCACCCACCCACCCGCCGCCCGCCACGGCCCTGCAGGGACCGCAGCGAGCGGCACGCCCTCGAGGCACGCCGACGGCCCCGGGGCGCTCCACGAAGGACGTCAGCCCATGGCCGACCGCACCGCCGTCGCGACCGCCGCCCTCGTACCGTCGCAGGACACCGCCCCGCCGCTGGCCGGCTACACCATCGGCATCACCGCCGCCCGCCGCGCCGACGAGCTCGCCGCCCTCCTCCAGCGCCGCGGTGCCACCGTGCTGCGCGCACCCGCCCTGCGGATCGTCCCGCTCGCGGACGACACCGAACTCCTCGCCGCCACCCGCGCCCTGATCGCCGACCCGCCGGACATCGCCGTCGCCACCACCGGCATCGGCTTCCGCGGCTGGATCGAGGCCGCCGAGGGCTGGGACCTGTTCGACGACCTCGTCGGCAGTCTCGCCAAGGCCGAGATGCTGGCCCGCGGCCCGAAGGCCAAGGGCGCCATCCGCGCCGCCGGACTGCGCGAAGCCTGGTCCGCCGAGTCGGAGTCCTCCGTCGAGGTGCTCGAACGGCTCCTCGACCAGGGCGTCGACGGCCGCCGGATCGCCGTCCAGCTGCACGGCGCCCCGCTGCGCGACTTCGTCGACTCGCTCACGACCGCCGGCGCCGAGGTCGTCGAGGTCCCCGTCTACCGCTGGCTGCCGCCGCTCGACCTCGGACCCGTCGACCGGCTCCTCGACGCCACCTGCAGCGGCTCCCTCGACGCCGTCACCTTCACCTCCGCCCCCGCCGCCCTCGGCCTCCTCGACCGCGCCGCCGAACGCGGCCAGACCGCCGAGCTGCTGCACGCGCTGCGGCGCGACGTCCTGCCGGTCTGCGTCGGACCGGTCACCGCCGCCCCGCTCGAAGAACTCGACATCGCCACCGTCTGGCCCGAACGGATGCGGCTCGGGGCCATGGTGCAGACCCTCACCGCCCGGCTCCCCGACCGGGCCCGCCGGCTCGCCGTCGCCGGACACACCCTCGAACTGCGCGGCCAGGCCGCCCTCGTCGACGGCGACCTGCGGCCGGTGCCGCCCGCCGGAATGGCCCTGCTGCGGACGCTCGCGAGGCGGCCGGGGTGGGTGGTGCCGCGGAGCGAACTGCTGCGGGCGCTGCCGGGCAGCGGCGACGACGAGCACGCGGTGGAGACGGCGATGGCGCGGCTGCGGGCCGCCCTCGGCACGCCCCGCCTGATCGCCACCGTCGTCAAACGCGGCTACCGCCTCGCCGTCGACCCCGTCCCGGCCCCGGACACCAAGTACGGCGACGAGGACTAGCTCGGGGGCAAGCCTGCCGATCGGGGGAGTCGAGATCAGGGGCGCGGGGAACCGCGCAGTGTGGGAGCGGGTCACCGTACGGATCAGGGGCGGGCCCTGTTCCGTCGGGATGCCCGGCCCCGGACTGCGCAGTTCCCCGCGCCCCTGTTTTGGCTCGCTTCGGTCCGTGCAGGTTCCCCGCGTCCCCGTCGTGGTGCACCTGGGTGGTCCCGGCGACCTGGCGGGGGCGGCAAGGAGTAGGATCTTCCGTCCGCCGCTCCCGCCCGCGCCGTACCCCCCGAGGCCCATGCACACCACACCAGAGACCACCGACTCCGTCCGCGACCGCGAGATCGCCGAGGAGCAGAGCCACCTCGACACCGTCTACCGGCGTCTGGAGGAGAAGCTCGCCGAGGCCGAGTACATCCTCGAGGACGCCGCCAAACGCGTGCAGGTCGGCACCCCCGGCGCGCTCGCCGAGCGCGACGCCCAGGTCTACCGGGCCGGTGCGCACCTGCAGCGGCTGAACAGCGAGTTCGAGGACTTCCTGTTCGGCCGGATCGACCTCCAGCAGGCGGACGCGCCCGAGGAGCACGGCATCCCCTCGCAGACCCCGATGGACCCGGCCGACCCGGCCGTCGCGGAGACCCTGCACGTCGGCCGCCTCGGCGTGCTCGACGCCGAGTACGGCCCGCTGGTGATCGACTGGCGGGCGCCGGCCGCGGCGCCGTTCTACCGGTCGACCCCGCTGGAGCCGGGCCGGGTGATCCGCCGCCGGGTGATCCGTTCCCGCGGCCGCAAGGTGATCGGCGTCGAGGACGACCTGCTGCGCCCCGACCTGACCCCCACCCTGGACGGCCGGGAGCTGGCGGTGGTCGGCGACGGCGCACTGATGGCCTCGCTGGGCCGGGCCCGCAGCCACACCATGCGCGACATCGTCTCCTCGATCCAGAAGGAGCAGGACGAGGTCATCCGGGCGGCAGCGGCCGGCGCCACCCTGGTGACGGGCGGTCCGGGCACCGGCAAGACCGCGGTCGCCCTGCACCGGGCCGCGTTCCTGCTCTACCAGGACCGCCGCCGGTACGCGGGCGGCATCCTGGTGGTCAGCCCCACCCCGCTGCTGGTCTCGTACACCGAGGGCGTGCTGCCCTCGCTGGGCGAGGAGGGGCAGGTGGCGATCCGGGCGGTCGGCAGCCTGGTCGACGGCATCGAGGCGGAGCGCTACGACACCCCGGAGACGGCCCGGATCAAGGGGTCGGGCCGGATGGTCCAGCTGCTGCGCCGGGCGGCCCGGGCGGCCCTGGAGCTGAATGCGCCGACCGAGCTGCGGGTCTTCGCCCGCGGTGAGTCGCTGCGGCTGGACGCCGGCCGGCTGAAGGCGCTGCGCGCGACCGTCGTCGGCGGTGGCGGCACCCCGCTGAACCTGCTGCGCCCGAGGGCCCGCCGGCTGCTGCTGGACGCCCTGTGGCAGGACCTCACCCGGCACCTGCCGAAGCCGACCACCCACTCGGAGCGGGAGCAGCGCCAGGACGAGCGGGAGGCCTTCGACGAGTACGTCTCGGACGAGTCGGCGTTCCTGGACTTCCTGGACGCCTGGTGGGCGCCGGTGACCCCGCGCCGGGTGCTGGCGACCCTGCGCCACCCGCGGCACACCAACCGGATCGCCCGGCGTGCGGTGACCCCGGAGGAGGCCCGGCTGCTGGCCGCTTCCTGGCGGCACCTGGACGCCCGCGGCGGGGGCGCCCTGTCGGCGCACGACGTGGCGCTGGTGGACGAGCTGCAGGTGCTGCTCGGCGAGCCGGCCCGGCCGAAGGTGCGCGAGGTGGACGCCGTCGACATGCTGTCCGGGCTGGACGAGCTCACCACGTACGCGGAGCGCTCCTACGGCCGGCGCGAGCGCGTCCCGGTGGAGCGCACCGAGTACGCGCACGTGATCGTGGACGAGGCGCAGGACCTCACCCCGATGCAGTGGCGGATGATCGGCCGCCGGGCGCGGATGGCGACCTGGACGATCGTCGGCGACCCGGCGCAGTCCTCCTGGCCGTTCCCGCAGGAGGCGCAGTCCGCGATGGACGAGGTGCTCGCCGGCAAGCCGCGCCGCCGTCACACGCTGACCGTGAACTACCGGAACCCCGCCGAGATCGCCGAGGTGGCGGCGAAGGTGCTGGCGCTGGCGGCGCCGGGCACGCCCTCGCCGAGCGCGGTGCGGTCGACGGGCGTCGTGCCGCGGTTCGCGGCCGTCCGGGAGGCCGGGGCGGAGGCCTTCGGCCGGGCCGCCCGGGTCGAGCTGGAGCGGCTGCTGGGCGAGGTGGACGGCACCGTGGCGGTGGTCGTGCCGATGGACCGCCGGGCGGAGGCGGCCGGCTGGGCGGAGGGCCTGGGCGACCGCGTGGTGGCGCTGGGCAGCCTGGAGGCCAAGGGGCTGGAGTACGACGCGACGGTGGTCGCCGACCCGACCGGCATCGCGGGGGAGTCGGAGGCGGGCCTGCGGGTGCTGTACGTGGCGCTCACCCGGGCCACCCAGCGGCTCACGGTGCTCTCCGGCCCGGACGACCTGCCGGACGCGGACGGCGTGCCCGCCCTGCTGCACGGCTGACGCGGGCGCCGGCCGGGCCGCCCGCACGGCCGGCGCACCGCCGTACGGCGGTGTGCCGGCGCCGCGGTACGACGAAGGCCCCCACCCGGAGGTGGGGGCCTTCTCACGTCAATGACACCGACCCGCCATGCTCGCCTCGCGGCAAGTGGTCGCTCGAAGCGACGAAGGTTGGGCCCGGGGGCTTGGATCGAGCCGGTGTCCCGTCCAATGTAACGCATCGGCTCGGGACGCCAAGGCCGCGGCGGGAGATTTTCGGCGGAGCACACGACCGGCCCAGTGCGGCGGCCCGTGCCGTTTGTGGGTTCTGCACACTCAATGAACTTTATTTCTGGCTACCGACCGGTAAGTGCGACGATCGAGACCGGAAAGACCCTCAAGAGCGGACGGAAGAAGGACGTCGATGGCGACGGTGCCCAGTGTCTCCAACTCGATCACGGTGCGGCTGGAGGTCCCGGCCCGGGGCAACGCCGTCAGCGCGATCACCACGGCCGTCGAGTCCTCCGGGGGTTCGGTCACCGGTCTCGACGTCACCGCCTCCGGCCTGGAGTCGCTGCGCATCGACGTGACCGTCGCCGCGTCGTCGGTGGCCCACGGCGAGGAGATCGTCGAGAAGCTGCGGACGATCGACGGCGTCAGCATCGGCAAGGTCTCGGACCGCACCTTCCTGATGCACCTCGGCGGCAAGATCGAGATGTCCTCGAAGCTGCCGATCCGCAACCGCGACGACCTCTCGATGATCTACACCCCGGGCGTCGCCCGGGTCTGCATGGCGATCGCCGAGAACCCCGAGGACGCCCGCCGCCTCACCATCAAGCGCAACAGCGTCGCGGTGGTCACCGACGGCTCCGCGGTGCTGGGCCTGGGCAACATCGGCCCGAAGGCCGCGCTGCCGGTCATGGAGGGCAAGGCGGCCCTCTTCAAGCGCTTCGCGGGCATCGACGCCTGGCCGATCTGCCTGGACACCCAGGACGCCGACGAGATCGTCGCGATCGTGAAGGCGATCGCCCCCGGCTTCGCCGGCATCAACCTGGAGGACATCTCCGCGCCGCGCTGCTTCGAGATCGAGGCCCGGCTGCGCGAGGCCCTGGACATCCCGGTCTTCCACGACGACCAGCACGGCACCGCCATCGTCGTCCTCGCGGCGCTGACCAACGCGCTCAAGGTGGTCGGCAAGGACATCGCCGACATCCGGGTGGTGATGTCGGGTGCCGGCGCCGCGGGCACCGCGATCCTCAAGCTGCTGCTGGCCGCCGGCGTGGAGCACGCCACCGTGGCCGACGTGCACGGCGTCGTCCACAGCGGCCGCGAGGACCTCAACGACAGCCTGCGCTGGATCGCCGAGCACACCAACCGCTCCGGCCGCACCGGCAGCCTCAAGGAGGCGGTGGCCGGCGCCGACGTGTTCATCGGCGTCTCGGCCCCGAACGTGCTGGACGGCGACGACCTGGCCACCATGGCGGAGGACGCGGTCGTCTTCGCGCTGGCCAACCCGGACCCGGAGGTCGACCCGGCGGTGGCCCGGCAGACCGCCGCGGTGGTCGCCACCGGCCGCAGCGACTTCCCGAACCAGATCAACAACGTGCTGGTCTTCCCGGGCGTCTTCCGCGGCCTGCTGGACGCGCAGAGCCGGACGGTCGACACCGCGATGATGATCGCCGCGGCCCGGGCGCTGGCCACCACGGTCGCGGACGACCAGCTCAACGCCAACTACATCATCCCGAGCGTCTTCCACCCGGACGTCGCGAAGACCGTGGCGGCGGCCGTGCGCGAGGTCGCGCTGGCCTCGCGGGAGGGCCAGGAGCCCGTTCCGGTGCGCCCGACCGCGGGCATCGTGGGCACCCTCGACACCTCCTCCTTCCCGGTCGTCGGCATCTGACCGGAGTGTCGTTCTTGATCGCTCAGGTGTGCGAACGACGCGCCGGGCGCCGGATCGGCCCTTCCCCTTGCGACACAAGGGGAAGGGGCGTGTTTGGGCTTGTCGGTGCCAGGGCGTACGGTAGCCCTGCACGGGGGTGGCGTGTCCGACAAGTACGGAACGTCCCTCCCGGCTTTCCGGCGTGTCGTCCCGACCGCCGCCCGGTCCGGCCCTCCGGGGCCGACGGAGCGTCACACCTCCGCCGGGCGGGATCTGTTCGGGTCAACACCGCCGGTGGCCGATTGGCTTTCTCAGTGCCGGTCGGGGCAGGATTCGTACCCGGGCGGGCGGTTTGCGGCGCTTCGGGGCCGGAGCCCGGCCCCTGACCACCCCTCGCCTGAACGAGCACCAGTGTGCGGACCAGCGGCCCATCCGGGTTCCCCCGGAGGGGGCGACCGATGGGGCCCCCGCACACCGCAAGCAACAGACCACAGGAGTACACATGAACCGCAGTGAGCTGGTGGCCGCGCTGGCCGAGCGCGCCGAGGTGACCCGCAAGGACGCCGACGCCGTGCTGGCCGCCTTCGCCGAGGTCGTCGGCGAGGTCGTCGCCAAGGGTGACGAGAAGGTCACCATCCCCGGCTTCCTGACCTTCGAGCGGACCCACCGCGCCGCGCGCACCGCCCGCAACCCGCAGACCGGCGACCCGATCCAGATCCCGGCCGGCTACAGCGCCAAGGTCAGCGCCGGTTCCAAGCTGAAGGAAGCCGCCAAGGGCGCCTGAGCCCCGGCAGCAGCCCGGACGACGCGATGGCCGGCCTCCCCTCGGGGAGGCCGGCCATCGGCGTTCAGGTGCCCGTGCGGGCCCGTCAGACGGTCACGGGCTGCTCGGCGGGCAGCTCGACGTGCGCGCCGAGGTCCCGCAGCTTGGACATGAAGTTCTCGTAGCCGCGGTTGATCAGGTCGATGCCGTGCACGGTCGAGGTGCCCTCGGCCGCCAGCGCCGCGATCAGGTACGAGAAGCCGCCGCGCAGGTCCGGGATGACCAGCTCGGAGCCGATCAGCTTGGACGGGCCGGAGACCACCGCGGAGTGCCGGAAGTTGCGGGCGCCGAAGCGGCAGGGGGTGCCGCCGAGGCACTCGCGGTAGAGCTGGATGTGCGCGCCCATCTGGTTCAGCGCGCCGGTGAAGCCGAGCCGCGACTCGTACACCGTCTCGTGGACGATGGACAGGCCGTTGGCCTGGGTCAGCGCGACGACCAGCGGCTGCTGCCAGTCGGTCTGGAAGCCGGGGTGCACGTCGGTCTCCAGGGCGATCGCCTTGAGCTCGCCGCCCGGGTGCCAGAAGCGGATGCCCTCGTCGTCGACCTCGAAGGCGCCGCCGACCTTCCGGAAGGTGTTCAGGAAGGTCATCATCTCGATCTGGCGGGCGCCGCGGACGTAGATGTCGCCCTTGGTGGCCAGCGCGGCGCACGCCCAGGACGCCGCCTCCAGACGGTCCGGCAGCGCCTTGTGGTTGTAGCCGCCCAGCTCGTCCACACCGGTGATCAGGATGGTGCGGTCGGTGCCCATCGAGATGATCGCGCCCATCTTCTGCAGCACGCAGATGAGGTCGACGATCTCCGGCTCGACGGCCGCGTTGCGCAGCTCGGTGACGCCCTCGGCGAGCACCGCCGTCAGCAGCACCTGCTCGGTCGCGCCGACCGACGGGTAGGGCAGCTCGATCTTGGTGCCGTGCAGGCGCTGCGGGGCGACCAGGTAGGTGCCCTGCGGGTGCTTCTCGATGGTGGCGCCGAACTGGCGCAGCACCTCGAAGTGGAAGTCGACCGGCCGGCCGCCGATGTCGCAGCCGCCCAGGCCCGGGATGAACGCGTGGCCGAGCCGGTGCAGCAGCGGGCCGCAGAACAGGATCGGGATGCGCGAGGAGCCGGCGTGCGCGTCGATGTCCGCCACGTTGGCGCTCTCGACGTGCGAGGGGTCGAGGATCAGCTCGCCGTCCTCGTCGCCGGTGCGGACGGTCACGCCGTGCAGCTGCAGGAGGCCCCGCACGACCTTGACGTCGCGGATGTCCGGCACGTTGCGCAGCCGGCTGGGGCCCTGGCCGAGCAGTGCGGCGACCATGGCCTTGGGCACCAGGTTCTTGGCACCGCGGATCTGGATCTCGCCTTCGAGCGGGTTACCGCCGTGGACCAGCAGGAGGTCGTCGGTCATCGTTCTCGCAATCCGGGGTGCGCAGGGGGTTCTTACGGCTGCGGGGCAGGGGGAGACGCGAGTGGAAGGTCCTTCCACCGTCGGCGAAAGCCCTTCCACCATCCATAGATGGTAGAGGGTGGGCGATTGGTTCCCGTGTGCCCCTTTGGTGATCATGCTCCGCGGGGGCTGCGGAGGCCCCCCGGCGCCCGGTGGGCAGGGCCGTCCGGGTGGTGCGGGTGCGACCCGGCGGGCCTGCGGGGACGGGGCGAGGAGGTTTCGTGTTGGGGCGCCCCTCCCGGGCCGTCCTGCGGGATCATGTGGGCATGACCGCGGCCCCCTCCCACACCGGCCGACTGCTCGTCGCGACGCCCGTGCTCACCGACCCGAACTTCGCGCGAGCGGTGGTGCTGCTGCTCGACCACGACGACCAGGGGGCCCTCGGGGTGGTGCTGAACCGGCCGACCCCGGTGGAGGTGTCGACCGTCCTGGACGGCTGGGCCGACCTGACCGGCCAGCCCGCGGTCGTCTTCCAGGGCGGCCCGGTGGCGCTGGACTCGGCGCTCGCCCTCGCGGTGGTGCCCGGCGAGCCCGGCCACGGCGAGCCGATCGGCTGGCGGCGGGTGCACGGCGCGATCGGCCTGGTCGACCTGGAGGCGCCGCCCGAGGTGCTGGCCGGGGAGCTCGGCGCGATGCGGGTCTTCGCCGGCTACTCCGGCTGGTCGCCCGGGCAGCTGGAGGCGGAGATCGCCGAGGGCGCCTGGTACCTGGTCGACTGCGAGCCCGGCGACGTCTCCAGCCCCGAGCCCGAACGGCTCTGGCGGTCGGTGCTGCGCCGCCAGCGCGGCCCGCTGGCGATGCTCGCCACCTACCCGGACGACCCCACCATGAACTGAGCCCGGCGGCCGCGGCCGGTCGTCCGGTGCGCTACTGGCCCGCTTCGGAGCGGCGCCCATAGACTTGGCATCCATGAGCACTCTTGAGCCCGAGCGCGGACTCGGCACCGGCACCCTGGTCGAGCCCGTTCCCCAGGTGTCCCACGGGGACGGCGACCACGAGCGCTTCGCGCACTACGTCCAGAAGGACAAGATCATGGAGAGCGCCCTCTCCGGGTCCCCCGTGGTGGCGCTGTGCGGCAAGGTCTGGGTCCCGGGCCGCGACCCGAAGAAGTACCCGGTCTGCCCGATGTGCAAGGAGATCTTCGACGGTCTCGGCCAGGGCGGCGACGGCGGCGGCGACGACAAGTAGCACCGAGTCGGTCCGGCAGTGGTCTGTACCACTGCCGGGCGACGGGGCAGGATGGCCCGCATGGACCTCATCCCCGCCCCCCGGCACCTGAAGGCCGACGACGGGGCGCCCGGCCCCTGGAGCTTCCGGCTGCACCCCGGGACCAGGATCGCCGCCGACGACCCGGCGGCGCAGGCCGTCGCCCGCCGGCTGCGCGCCGAGCTCTCCGCCGCGACCGGCTTCGCCCTCGACGCGTGCACCGAGGAGCAGGGCCGCCTGCTGCGGCAGACGATCACCCTGCGGACGGACCCGGAGCTGCTGGCCGCGGGCGGTCCCGAGGCGTACGCGCTGGCGGTGCACGAGTACGGCGCCGTGCTGCGCGGCGGCGCCGGCCCCGGCCTGTCCCACGCCGCGCAGACGCTGCGCCAGCTGTTCGACCCGCGGATCTACCGCCGCGCCCCGCTGCCCGGCGCCGACTGGGTGCTGCCCTCGGTGCGGATCGAGGACGCGCCCCGCTTCGGCTGGCGCGGCGTGCTGCTGGACGTCGCCCGGCACTTCCTGCCCAAGGCCGACGTCCTGCGCTTCCTCGACCTGATGGCGGCGCACAAGCTGAACGTCCTGCACCTGCACCTCACCGACGACCAGGGCTGGCGGATCGAGATCCGGCGCCACCCGCGACTCACCGCGGTCGGCTCCTGGCGGGAGCGGTCCATGGTCGGCTACCGCTCCGCGGACCGCCGCGACGACCGCCCGCACGGCGGCCACTACACCCAGGACGACCTGCGCGAGATCGTCGCGTACGCCGCCGACCGGCACATCACCGTCGTCCCGGAGATCGACCTGCCCGGACACTCCCAGGCGGCGATCGCCGCGTACCCCGAGCTCGGCAACACCGACGCGGTGGACACCTCGGCGCTCGGCGTCTGGACGGACTGGGGGATCAACCCCAACGTGCTGAACGTCACCGACGGCACCCTGCGGTTCCTCGAGGAGGTGCTGGAGGAGGTTCTGGAGGTCTTCCCGTCCGAGTTCGTCCACCTCGGCGGCGACGAGTGCCCCAAGGACCAGTGGCGGGCCAGCCCCGCCGCGCAGGCCCGGATCGCCGAACTCGGCGTCGACGGCGAGGACGGGCTGCAGAGCTGGTTCATCCGCCACTTCGACCGCTGGCTGGCCGACCGCGGCCGCCGCCTGATCGGCTGGGACGAGATCCTGGAGGGCGGCCTCGCACCGGGCGCCGCCGTCTCCTCCTGGCGCGGCTACGAGGGCGGCATCGCCGCCGCCCGGGCCGGCCACGACGTGGTGATGTGCCCGGAGCAGCACGTCTACCTCGACCACCGGCAGGCCCCGGGCGGGGACGAGCCGATCCCGGTCGGGTACGTCCGCACCCTGGAGGACGTTTACCGCTTCGAGCCCGTGCCGCCGGAGCTGGACGGCGCCGCGGCCGCCCGGGTGATCGGCACCCAGGCCAACCTGTGGACCGAGTTCATGACGAACGCCCGCGACGTCGACTACCGGGCCTTCCCGCGGCTCGCCGCGTTCGCCGAGGTCGCCTGGTCCGACCTGCCGCGCGACCCGGACGAGCGGGACTGGGCCGGGTTCGAGCGCCGGATGGCCGGCCACTACCCGCGCCTGGACGCCCTCGGGGTCGAGTACCGGCCGCCCGGTGGCCCGCACCCCTGGCAGCGCCGCCCCGGGGTCGCCGGACGGCCCGCGGAGGGCCCCTGAGGCCGCCGCGCCCCCGCGCGCGTCAACCGCGTGCGCGGGGGCGTCCGCACCCCGCGGACCCCGCCGGACCTGCTGCCGCGTCAGGTCAATATCCGATGAACATCCGGGCGGAGCCCTTCCGGTTCGCTCGGTTTTGTGGCCTGATTCGTCCGGTATTGCCCTCACCGCCGGACCGGCCGGCAAGTGATCATCCGGCATTGTGTGCCAGAGTTGCCCAACCCGGCCCGATCGCCCGTACCCTACGGGCCAGGCCGCACTGCCGGTGGGAGGGCAGGGCAGTTGATGAGCAAGTGGAGCACGGTGGAATCCTGGTGAACCGGACGATCATGCTGCCGGCCTCGGTCGACGAGGCCGTCGACGCGCTGGCCGCGACCCCGGGAGCCGTCCCGGTGGCCGGCGCGACCGACCTCATGGAGGCGGTCAACGCGGGCCGGCTGCGCCCCGCCGCACTGATCGGCCTCGGCCGGATCACCGAGCTGCGCGGCTGGCGCTACGAGGACGGCGGCACCGCCGTGCTCGGCGCCGGACTCACCCACGCCCGGATGGACCGCCCCGACTTCGCCGCGCTCATCCCCGCCCTCGCCGACGCCGCCCGCACGGCCGGCCCCCCACAGGTCCGCAACGTCGGCACCCTCGGCGGCAACATCGCCACCGCCGCGGCCGCCGGCGACACCCTGCCGGTGCTCGCCGCGCTGGAGGCCACCGCCACCCTCGCCCGGTCCGGCGTCACCCGCGACGTCCCGGTCACCCACCTGCTCACCGGCCTCGACCCGCTGCGCCCCGGCGAGCTCCTCACGTGGGTGCGCGTCCCGCTGCTGCACGCCCCGCAGGTCTTCCTCAAGGCCGGCGGCCGCAGCGGCCCCGCCCGCGCCGCCGCCTCCGTCGCCCTCGTCCTCGACCCCGCCCGGCGCGCCGTGCGCTGCGCCGTCGGCGCCGTCGCCCCCGTGCCGCTGCGCCCGCACGAGGCCGAGGCCTGGGTGGCCGGCTGCATCGACTGGGACGTCCGCGGCGAGGACGGCGCCCAGCCCATCGACCCCGCCGCGCTCGCCGCCTTCGGCGAGTACGTCGCCGCCGCCTGCATCCCCGACGCCGCCCTGGAGGGCGCCGGCGAGGGGGCGGCGGCCACCCTCGTCCGCCAGCGGCGTACCGTGGCGGTGCTGGCCCGCCGGGCACTGGGAAGGGCGCTGAAGTGACGGACGAACTCAACGGCCTCGGCGACGTGCGCCCCTGCGCCTCGTACACGCTGCGGGTCAACGGCTTCGAACGGCCGGTCAACGACGCCTGGATCGGCGAGAGCCTGCTCTACGTGCTCCGCGAGCGGCTCGGCCTGGCCGGCGCCAAGGACGGCTGCGAGCAGGGCGAGTGCGGCGCCTGCACCGTCCAGGTCGACGGCCAGCTGGTCGCCGGCTGCCTGGTGCCCGCCGCGCTCGCCGCCGACAGCGAGATCGCCACCGTCGAGGGCCTCTCCGGCGCCGGCACCGCCAGCGACGTCCAGCAGGCGCTCGCCGAGTCCGGCGCCGTCCAGTGCGGCTACTGCACCCCCGGCCTCGCCATGGCCGTCCACGACCTGCTGCAGCGCAACCACCGCCCCACCGACGTCGAGGCCCGCCAGGCCCTGTGCGGCAACCTCTGCCGCTGCACCGGCTACCGCGGCGTCCTCGCCGCCGTGCAGACCGTCGCCCAGGCCCGCGAGGCCGAACTGGAAGCCGAGCTGGAGGCCGCCGAGGCCGCCGCCGAACAGGCCGACGCGGCCGCACCCGCCGACGGCGCCACCGCCGCGCCGCCCGCGGCGGCCGGCCAGCAGTCCGCCGCCGACCTCCCGCTCGCCGGCGAACTCCCGCTCTACGCCGACTCCGAACTCTGGGTCGAGGCCGACCAGTACGCCGCCGCCCACCGGCCCCAGGCGCCCGAGCAGCCCGCCGCCGTCCCGGGCCCCGAGGGGTACTACCAGCCGCCGCAGCCCGCCGAGGGCTACCTCGGCTACGTCCCGGCACCCGCCCAGGCCCCCGGACACGAGGCCGCCCCGTACGACACCGGGCGCTACGAGGCCACCCCCGCCCACGGCACCGCCCACGACGGCCCGGCCCACGACACCACGCCCGCGCACGGCACCCCGTACATCCCCACGCCCGCGCACGGCACCTCCTACGAGGCCGCCCCCTACGGCGCCACCCCGCCGCACGGCATCCCGCTGCCGGACCAGGCCCACTACGACGGCGCCCCCGTCTACGAGGGCGGCTACGACACCGGCCAGGTGTACGTCACCCCGGCCGGCTACGACAGCCCGGTCTACGAGACCGGCTACGACACCGCCACCGGCCACCACGGCCACCCGGGCCACACCGGCCCGGCCGGCTACGACGGCACCACCCCCGCCCACGGCATCAGGCTCCCCGAGGACGAGAACGCATGACCGCGCCCACCGAGCAGGACACCCCGGCGCCCGAACCGTTCGGCCTCGGCAGCTCCCCGCTGCGCACCGACGCCCTCCCCAAGGCGCTCGGCATCTACCCCTACGCCGCCGACCTCTGGGCCGAGGGCCTGCTCTGGGGCGCCGTGCTGCGCTCGCCGCACGCCCACGCCCGGATCGTCTCCGTCGACACCTCCGCCGCGCTCGCCCTGCCCGGCGTGCACGCCGTCGTCACCGCCGCCGACCTGGCCTCCTGCCCCGTCCCCGGTGACCGGCCGGTCCTCGCCTCCGAGGTCGTCCGCCACCACGGCGAGCCGATCGCCGCCGTCGCCGCCGAGACCCCGGACACCGCCCGGCTGGCCGCCTCCCTCGTCGCCGTCGAGTACGAGGTGCTGGAGGCCGTCACCGACCCCGAGGCCGCCTTCAACGCCGCGCCGCTGCACCCCGACGGCAACCTCTTCCGCCACCTCCCGCTGCGCACCGGCGACCCGGAGGCGGTCGGCGAGTTCGTCGTCGAGGGCCTCTACCAGGTCGGCCGGCAGGACCCGGCCCCGATCGGCGCCGAGGCCGGCCTCGCCGTGCCCCGCCCCGACGGCGGCGTCGAACTCCACCTCTCCACCACCGACCCGCACGGCGACCGCGACCGCACCGCCGCCTGCCTCGGCCTCGACCCCGACCGGGTGCGCACCGTCGTCACCGGCGTCCCCGGCGCCGCCACCGACCGCGAGGCGCTCTCCTTCCAGGTGCTCCTCGCCCTGCTGGCCCTGCGCACCGGCCGCCCGGTGAAGATGACCCTCACCCGCGAGGAGTCCTTCCACACCCACACCTCCCGGCACCCCGCCCTGCTGCGCTACCGCCACCACGCCGACGCCGAGGGCAAGCTGGTCAAGGTCGAGGCGCAGATCCTGCTCGACGGCGGCGCCTACGCGGACGTCTCCGCCGAGACGCTCGCCGCCGCCACCGCCTTCTCCGTCGGCCCGTACACCTGTCCCAACGTCTTCGTCGACGCCTGGGCGGTGCGCACCAACAACCCGCCTGCCGGCCGGATGCGCGGCGAGGGCGCCCTGCAGACCTGCTTCGCCCACGAGTCCCAGCTCGACCAGCTGGCCAAGCAGGTCGGCATCGACCCGCTGGAGATCCGCCGCCGCAACGCCATGGCCACCGGCGACCCGCTGCCCACCGGCCAGGCCGTCACCTGCCCGGCCCCGGTCGAGGCACTGCTCGACGCGGTCACCGAACTCCCGCTGCCCGCCCTCCCGGTCGACGACCCCGAGGCCGACTGGCTGCTCCCCGGCGGGCCCGGCGGCGCCGGCGACCCGGCGGCCGTCCGCCGCGGCATCGGCTACGCCGTCGGCATGGTGCACATGCTCGGCGCCGAGGGCGAGGACGAGGTCTCCACCGCCACCGTGCGGGTCAGCGGCGACCACGCCACCGTCATCTGCGCCGCCGTCGACGCCGGCCAGGGCTTCGCCACCCTCGCCCGGCAGATCGTGCAGACCACCCTCGGCGTCTCCGAGGTGTACGTCGCCCCCGTCGACAGCGACCAGCCCGCGGCCGGCCCCTCCGCCCGCGGCCGGCACACCTGGGTGTCCGGCGGCGCCGTCGAGAAGGCCGCGCTGATGGTCCGCCACCAGCTGCTGCAGCCGATCGCGGCCAACTTCGGCATGTCCGTCGAACTGCTCTCGATCGCCGACGGCAAGATCACCTCCTACGACGGCGTGCTCGGCATGCCGGTCGCCGAGGCCCTGGAGGGCAAGGAGCTCTGGGCCACCGCCCAGTGCCGTCCGCACCCCACCGAGCCGCTGGACGAGAACGCACAGGGCGACGCCTTCGTCTCCATCGCCTTCTGCGCCATGCGGGCCGTCGTCGACGTCGACATCGAACTCGGCGCCGTCCGGGTGGTGGACGTCACCGTCGCCCAGGACGTCGGCCGCGCCCTGAACCCCCGCCAGATCGAGGACCGCATCGAGGGCGCCGTCGCCCAGGGCGTCGGCCTCGCCCTGATGGAGAACCTGCGCACCGAGGGCGGCCGTCCGGTCAACGCCTCGCTCACCGGCTACCGGCTGCCGACCGCCCTCGACACCCCCGACATCCGGATCGCCGCCCTGCTCGAGGAGCGCGACGTGGTCGCCACCTTCGGTGCCAAGGCGGTCAGCGCGGTGCCCGCGGTCGTCGCGCCCGCGGCGGTCGCAGCCGCCGTCCGCGCCGCCACCGGTATGCCGGTCGGCCGCCTGCCGATCCTCCCCGAGGACGCCATCGCCGCCGTCTGACACGCCGTCCGGGCCCCGTTCCGGCAGGCCGGTCGGCCGATGCCGCGTCAGTCCGCGCCCGGACAGACGATACGATCGAAGCGCCCTGTGCACGCGGGGGCGTTGCGACAACGTACGGGCAGCAGCAGACGACTGACGGGGTAGTGATGAGGCTGACCAGGGCCATGCGGGTGCTCGGCGCCACGACATTGGCAGGTGCACTCCTGCTGGCGGCCGCCCCCGGGGCGTCCGCGGACCAGGTCCGGGACGGGCAGTGGGCCAACCAGTACTTCAAGCTCGACAAGGTCTGGTCCGTCAGCAAGGGCGACAACGTGATCGTCGCCGTCATCGACAGCGGCGTCGACGCCACCCACCCCGACCTCACCGGCCAGGTCCTGCCCGGCTACGACCAGAGCGGGAAGAACCTCAACACCAGGCCGACGGACTCGCACGGCACGGGGATGGCCAGCCTGATCGCCGGGCACGGGCACGGTGCCGATGCCGGCGTCGTCGGCCTGGCGCCGGGGGCGAAGATCCTCCCCGTGTACAAGGGCGACGCCAACGCCCTCGACGTGATTCCGCAGGGCATCCGCTGGGCGGTCGACCACGGTGCCAAGGTCATCAACATCTCGCAGGCGGCCGCCGTCACCAACAGCGAGATGGAAGGTGCCGTCGCCTACGCGTACCAGCACGACGTCCTGGTGGTGGCCGGCGCCGGCAACACCGGCGGAGCCGTGGCGAACCCCGCGAACCTGCCGGGTGTCCTCGCCGTGGCGGCAGCGGACAAGTCGTCCGAGGTCTGGTCGGACTCCAACTCCGGCCCCGAGGTCCGGTTGGCGGCACCTGGCGTCGACATCGTGAGTGCAGGCAAGTGCGGGTCCAGCCAGTACTGCCTCGCGGACGGAACGTCCGACGCGACAGCCTACGTGTCGGGTGCCGCGGCGCTCGTCCGCGCCAAGTACCCGCAGCTCACCGCCGGCCAGGTGGCCAACCGCCTGGCCAAGTCGGCTGCCGTCCCGGCGTCGGCCAGTGGTGCCAAGCTGCCCGACCCGCACTTCGGGTACGGCGTGATCCGGCCCTACGAGGCGCTGACCATGGACATCCCGGCGGGCAGCAAGGAAGGCCCGCTGACCGCGCCGGGGGGTGCGGCCGCACCGGGTGCCGCCTCGGACGCGCCGGTGTCGCAGCCCGTGACCAAGACCTCCGTCTTCGGCGGCATCACGCCGCTGATGGTGCTCGGCGCCCTCGCCGTCGTGGTGGTGCTGCTCGTCGTGGTGATCGCCGCGGCGACCCGCAGCCGCCGCCGGCCGCAGGCCGCCCCGGTGCCCCCGCAGGGCCAGGCCCCGTACGGCGCGGCCCCCGGTTGGCCGCCCGCGCAGCAGCCCTACGGCACCCAGCCGCCGCCTCCCGGGTACCCCCAGCAGCAGCCGTACCAGAACCCCTACCAGGGCGGTAACCCACCGCGATGACGGTGTGTCAGTACACGGCCTAGAGGCGATACGATCGAACGCCCTGTCAGGGCGTCATGCCCCGTTGCGCACGGGGTGCAGCAACAACGGGGAAGTACGGACTCCAGGGGGAGGAGTGAGATGGCCGACGGATACCGCGTCAACACCGACGAGTTGGAAGCAGTCGTGAAGCGACTGAGGGCCCTCCAGCAGGGCCTCAGCGAGTGCGGCAACAAGGCGAAGTACAACACCGTCCTCGTCAGTGACGACTTCGGTGCCAACTTCGACCAGGCGAAGAAGCTGTTCGCCGCGCACTCGCAGATGCAGCAGTTCCTGAGCCAGCACATCCAGGAACTCGACTCGCTGATCAACGACTTCGGGGACAAGACGCACGCAGTGAACACCGCCTACCGGACGCGCGAGGACGAGTTCGTCGCCTCGACGAAGGCCATGCAGTCCGGGAGGGCGTGAGATGAGCCAGTTCGAACACGAGGACCTGATCCCGCTCAAGCGGATGCTGGAGCACTCCAGGCCCGAGCGACTCCACGAGGTCAGCCAGCACTGGACCAACGTCCACCAGGAGCTGGAGCAGGCCGCCGCTGACCTGCAGCGGGCGGTGCAGCACGCCACCGCCAACTGGGAGGGCGCGGCCGCCGACGGCTTCACCAAGCGGGCGACCACGCTTCAGGCGAGCATGACCAACACGGCCGCCCATGCGCAGAACACCTCCTCGGCGATGAAGTTCGCCGGGGACGCCCTGCAGCAGAGCAAGGCCACCATGGCGCAGATCCAGGTGCCCAGCACCTTCGACCGCGGCGCGAAGCTGCTCGGGGACGGCTTCGACCGCTCCGACGCCCAGTTCAAGGCCGACGTGGCCGGCGGCATGGACCGGATCAGCGCGGTCAACAAGAACTACAGCGAACTCTCGGCGACCGAGGTCTCCCACCAGTACGCCATCGGCGTCATGGAGCACCTCGCACCACAGTTCGACCAGGCGGCGGGGTACATGCGACCGCCGGAGACCGGCAACATCCACGACCCCAAGAAGCCGTTCCCGCCGGAGCCCGAGAACCCCGTCCCGCCGAGCATCCACGCCCCGCCGCCCGTGGCGCCGAAGTACCCGAACGGCGTGCCGGACGACCCGTCGGGCAAGCCGGGGCAGACGGACCCGCAGGGGCCGAAGCAGACGATCCCGGGTTCGCCGCACGTGCCGACCCCGCTGCCGGGCGACGTCCCGCCGGGGTCGATGCCGACCCCGGGCCACCCGGTCGTTCCGCCGAGCACGGGGATCGACAGCCTGCCGCCGGTCGGGACGCACCCGACCCCCGGCGGTGGCGGCACCGGCACGCTGCCGACCGGCCCCGGTGGGGGCGGCGGTCTCGGTGGTGGCGGTGGCCTGGGCGGTGGCGGCGGTCTCGGTGGGGGCGGTGGCTACATCCCCGGCGGTCTCGGCGGCGGTTCGCTGCCCGGCCGCGGCGGGACGTCCGGCGCGGGCCGCGGCGGGGCCACCGGGC
>NZ_JBEYFP010000030.1:0-29159 GCF_040634455.1 Kitasatospora sp. NPDC007106 | reverse complement strand
CTTATTGTTGGGTGGGTTGTTGTTTAAGGAGTGGACAACAACGATGCCGCCGGGGCCGGGCGGGGCCCCCCCCCGCCCCGCCGCCCGCCGCCCCCCTCCGCCGTGTGTCAGGGCTCCCGTGTCAGGGCGTCAGCACGATCTTGCCGAAGACGTCGCCCTTGGCGAGGCGTGCGAAGCCCTCGCGCGCCTCGGTGAGCGGCAGCACCGAGTCGATCACCGGCCGCACGCCGGTGTTGGCGCAGAGCGCGAGCAGGCCGGCGAGCTCCTCCTTGGTGCCCATGGTGGAGCCCACCACCTTGAGCTCCAGGAAGAAGATCCGGTTCAGCTCGGCGGCCTTCGGGCTCGGGCCCGAGGTGGCGCCGGAGATCACGATGGTGCCGCCGGGGCGCAGCGACTTCACCGAGTGCGACCAGGTGGCGGCGCCGACCGTCTCCATCACGGCGTCCACCCGCTCGGGCAGCCGGGCGCCGCTCTCGAAGGCGGCGTCGGCGCCGAGCTCCACGGCGCGGGCGCGCTTGGCCTCGTCCCGTCCGGTGACCCAGACCCGCAGGCCGGCGGCCTTGGCGAGGACGACCAGCGCGGTGGAGACACCGCCGCCGGCGCCCTGGACGAGGACGGTGTCGCCGGGCTTGACGCCGGCGTTGGTGAAGAGCATCCGGTAGGCCGTCAGCCAGGCGGTGGGCAGGCAGGCGGCCTGCTCGAAGCTGAGTTCGGCGGGCTTGGGCAGCAGGTTCCAGGTGGGGACGACGACCTTGCCGGCGAAGGTGCCCTGGTAGCGCTCGGTGAGGATGGAGCGCGGCTCGGCCGGGCCGACGCCGTGGCCGCTCTGGCCGACGACGGAGTGGATGACCACCTCGTTGCCGTGCTCGTCGACGCCGGCGGCGTCGCAGCCGAGGATCATCGGCAGGCGTTCGGCGGGCAGGCCGACGCCGCGCAGCGACCAGAGGTCGTGGTGGTTGAGGGTGGCGGCCCTGACGTTGACGACGCTCCAGCCCTCGCGGGCTTCGGGCTCCGGGAGTTCGCCCAACTCCAGTGCGCTCAGCGGGTCGTCCGGATCGATGCGGGCGGCGTAGGCAGCGAACATGGTCCGGACGATATCGGCGCGGGCGGGGCGGCCGGTACCACGCAACCGTGTGACCTGCGCTACCGGAGGAACGCACCGGGGGCGCGTGGAGGCATGGCCTCCGCGCGCCCCCTGGGTGGTACGCCCCGGGCGACGGGCCGTCAGGCGCGGGCGACGCCCTCGGCCCGGGCGGCCTCGGCGACGGCCTTGGAGACGGCCGGCGCGACCCGCTCGTCGAAGGGCGAGGGGATGACCCTCTGCGGGGTCAGCTCGTCGGCGACCACGGCGGCGAGCGCCTGGGCGGCGGCGAGCTTCATGCCCTCGGTGATCCGCGTGGCGCGGACCTGCAGGGCGCCGGCGAAGATGCCGGGGAAGGCCAGCACGTTGTTGATCTGGTTCGGGAAGTCGCTGCGGCCGGTGGCGACGACCGCCGCGTACCGGTGCGCGACCTCGGGGTGGATCTCCGGGTTCGGGTTGGCCATGGCGAAGACGAAGCAGCCCTCGGCCATGGTGGCGACGACGTCCTCCGGGACGGTGCCGCCAGAGACGCCGATGAAGACGTCCGCGCCGGCGAGCGCGTCGGCCAGCGAGCCCTTGAGGCCGGTCCGGTTGGTCAGGGCGGCGATCTCGGCCTTGACGTCGGTGAGGTCCTCGCGGCCCTGGTGGACCACGCCGCGGCGGTCGCAGACGGCGACGTCGCCGATGCCGGCGGCGAGCAGCATCTTGGCGATGGCGATGCCCGCGGCGCCGGCGCCGGAGATGACGGCGCGCAGGGTGCCGACCTCGCGGCCGGTCACCTTGGCGGCGTTCCACAACGCGGCGGTGGTGACGATCGCGGTGCCGTGCTGGTCGTCGTGGAAGACCGGGACGTCCAGGGCGTCCTGCAGCCGGCGCTCGATCTCGAAGCAGCGCGGGGCGGAGATGTCCTCCAGGTTGACGCCGCCGAAGGACGGGGCCAGCCGGACGACGGTCTCGACGATCTCGTCCACGCCGGTGCAGGCCAGCGCGATCGGGACGGCGTCCACGCCGCCGAACTGCTTGAAGAGGATCGCCTTGCCCTCCATCACGGGCAGCGACGCCTCGGGGCCGATGTCGCCGAGGCCGAGCACGGCGGTGCCGTCGGTGACCACCGCGACGGTGTTGGACTTCCAGGTGTAGTCGTTGACCAGCTCGGGCTGCTCGGCGATGGCGGTGCAGACCCGGGCGACACCGGGGGTGTAGGCGAGGGACAGGTCGTCCGCGTCGCGCACCGGAACCGTGGCCCGGACCTCCATCTTGCCGCCGCGGTGGAGCGCGAAGACGGCGTCGACCGGATCGTCGGTGTCCTGGGTGTTGGGGTGGATGATCTCCGCTGCCACGTTGACCTCTTCGTCAATGATCAGCGAGGACGCCCGGCCGACGGTCGATCGACACCGCGGACGCCGCCACGGGGGACGGCGACGCCGGGTACGCGAGGCGTACCCGGTGTCCGGGGTCGGGGCGCGGCCGTCGGGCGACGCCCTCGAAATGAGGGTTTTTGGTTCTGCGTGCTGTCCGGTCGTGCCCAGGCGCATCCGCATCGGGACGGACGGTGACACACCGGCGAGCCTAGGTGGGACAAAGGCACCGCACCTGTGCCTTTTCGTCCTCGTCGTGTGCCGTTCACCGCACGGAGGCCCTTGACATTGCCCGGATCCCGGTGGAATCCGACAGCCCGGACCGACCCGCGGCAGGACGGTACACGCACCCGCAGGAGTGAACGCAGACACGGAGGGGAGCTGGTGCCTCGGCTACGGAGTCGGCGTCGTCGACTTCCGGTCCTGCGCACCCCGAATCCGCCCCGCTCGATTGTGAGCAGCGGAATCGGCGGTCTGCCTTCGTTCGTCGGGGGTTACCCGATACCAGATTCTGACATACCCGCGACCTCGGACAGCAGGGCGGGATGGCAGGATCACATTTCCCACACCGACATCCGGACGCTCTCGTTCCGCTCGCGGACGGTACCTTCCGGCCAGCAGCGCCACCCTCGCCTGCTCCACCGCTCCACCGCTCCCCCAGGAGGACCACCGCATGCACGCCTTCGCGCCCCGCCCCGCCCGCACCATCGCCGCGGGGGCTGCGCTCGTCGCGGGAACCCTGCTGCTGACCGCGTGCGGCAGCTCCGGCCCGGGCAAGCCCAGTGAGGACGACCTGCACGCCCGGCTGCCGGAGAGCATCCGCACCAAGGGGGTCCTCAAGATCGCCTCCGACCTGAACTACGCCCCGGTGGAGTTCAAGGCCTCGGACGGCTCGGCGGTCGGCATCGACCCGGACATCGCCGCCGAGCTCGGCAAGCAGCTCGGCGTGAAGGTGGAGATCGCCGACACCGCGTTCGACAAGCTGATACCGGGCCTGCAGGCCGGCGACTTCGACCTGGCGATGTCCGCGATGACCGACAACCGGCAGCGCCGGGAGGGCACCGACGACAACGGCAAGGTGGTGAACCCCGGCGTCGACTTCGTGGACTACTTCATCGCCGGCACCCAGATGCTCGTCCCCAAGGGCAACCCGGAGAAGATCGCCAAGCTGGACGACCTGTGCGGCCACACCGTGGCGCTGCAGCGCGGCACCACCCAGGACGCGATCGTCGAGCGGCAGGTCGGCGCCTGCACCCGGGCGCACAAGCCGCTGACGGTGAAGCTGTTCGACAACGACACCGAGGCGCTCGCCGAGCTCGCCGCGGGCCGCGCCGACGCCGACCTGAACGACTACCCGGTGGCCGCGTACGTCGCCGCGAAGGGCGGCCCCAACGGCGCCAAGTTCGACATCGCCGGCGCGCAGCTCCAGCCGTCACCCTACGGAATCGCCGTGAACAAGAAGAACACCGAACTGCGGGACGTTCTGGTCAAGGCGCTCAACCAGATGATCCGCGACGGCTCCTACGAGAACATCCTCCAGAAGTGGGGCGTCGCCGCAGGTGCGGCGCAGAACGCCGTGGTCAACGGCGGCTTCTGAGTCCGGACGCTCCGGCCGGGTTCCCCGGCCGGACGCCTCCAAGTCTGCATACTTATACGCAGGGTGACAGGAGGTCGGAATTCGTCCGGATAGCGGACAAGAAGGCCCCTCGTTATCCGATTTTGATCTGAATCGGGGCCCGTTCACCGTCCGTGAGTGGCAGGATTCCACCCAACTCGGATCGAACACCGCCTCCCCGGAGGCGCCCCTCTCTGCGAGGCGGTCCGACGTGCGCTCACCTCGGCGGAGGGTGGCGACATGCACGGCTTGAATTTTCGAACAAGTGAACGGCCGGCCCGGCGCCGCACGACGGAGTGCGACGGAGGGCCGGGCGACCGCCACCCCCCGGCGTAGCGCTCCGCTCGTCTCTCCCCCAGGAGGAGATCCCCCTCATGACCGCTCGCACCCTGCGCCCCCGCCTCGTCGCGGCCGGCGCCGCCCTCGCGGCCGGCACCCTGTTCCTCACCGCCTGCAGCTCGTCGTCGAGCAGCTCCGGCTCGGGTGCCGCGACCCCGACGAGCTCCGTCAAGGCCGCGTCGGCCGACCCGTCGCTGGCCGCCCTCGTCCCGGCGGACGTGAAGTCGGGCGGGAAGCTCACCGTCGCCACCGACGCCTCCTACGCCCCGAACGAGTTCAAGGACGACAAGGGCGCCATCGTCGGCATGGACGTCGACCTGGCCAAGGCCATCGCCGCGAAGCTGGGGCTGCAGGCGGACGTCCAGAACGCCGACTTCACCTCGATCATCCCGGGCATCGCCGCGAAGAAGTACCAGCTCGGCATGAGCTCCTTCACGGACACCAAGGAGCGCGAGCAGACGGTCGACATGATCACCTACTTCACGGCCGGCTCCGCCATCGCCGTGAAGAAGGGCAACCCGGACAAGATCGACCCCAAGGACCTCTGCGGCAAGAAGGTCGCCGTCCAGACCGGCACCACCCAGGCCGACGAGATCAAGGACGTCCGCAACCCCGACTGCGTCAAGGCCGGCAAGCAGCCGATCCCGGGCGACGGCGACAAGTTCTCGCTGCAGACGGACGTCACCCAGGCCCTGGTGGCCGGCCGCGACCAGGTCATGATGGCCGACTCCCCGGTCATCGACTACGCGCTGAAGCAGACCAACGGCCAGCTGGAGAAGATCGGCGACACCTACGACAGCGCCCCCTACGGCATCGTCGTCGCCAAGAACTCCGAGCTGACCAAGGCCGTCCAGGGCGCCGTCCAGTCCCTGATCGCCGACGGCACGTACAAGCAGATCCTCGACAAGTGGGGTGTCTCGGCGGGCGCGATCGCCACGTCCGAGGTCAACGCCGCCAAGAGCTGACGTTCTCCAACCAACCCCCCGAGGCTACTCAACGTGAACCCTATCGATCAGGGGTCGGTGAAGACGGGACGGCCTGAGACCATCAAGGCCGTCCCGGTCCGCCACCCCGGACGCTGGGCGGGAGCGGTCGTCGTCGCCCTCCTCGCGGCGATGCTGATCCACGCCCTGGTGACCAACCCGGCCTTCCAGTGGTCGGTCGTCGGCGACACCCTCTTCAACGACCAGATCCTGCACGGCCTGCTCGTCACCCTCGAACTGACCGCCCTGGCGATGGTCATGGGCGTGGTCGGCGGCATCATCCTCGCGGTGATGCGGCTCTCGCCCAACCCGCTGCTCTCCGGAGTGGCCTGGGTGTACATCTGGATCTTCCGCGGCACCCCCGTGCTGGTGCAGCTGGTGTTCTGGAACTTCCTCGCCGCGATCTGGCCGAAGCTCTCCATCGGCATCCCGTTCGGCCCCGAGTTCGTCTCGGGTTCGACCAACGCGCTGATCCCGGTCTTCGTCGCCGCGCTGCTGGGCCTCGGCCTGAACGAGGCGGCCTACATGGCCGAGATCGTCCGCGGCGGCCTGCAGTCCGTGAGCGAGGGCCAGACCGAGGCCGCGCACGCCCTCGGCATGAGCCAGTTCAAGACGATGAGGCGGATCGTCCTCCCGCAGGCGATGCGGGTGATCATCCCGCCGACCGGCAACGAGACCATCTCGATGCTGAAGACCTCGTCCCTGGCGAGCGTCATCGCCCTGGAGGAGCTCTACCAGGCCGGCCACAACATCTTCTCCCGCACGTTCCAGACCATCCCGGTCCTGATCGCGGTCAGCATCTGGTACCTGGTCCTGACCTCGATCCTCACGGTCGGCCAGTACTACATCGAGCGGCACTACGCCCGTGGCGCCAACCGCACCCTGCCGCCCACCCCGCTGCAGCGCGTCCGCGGCATGTTCACCGGCCGCCGCAAGCCGGCGACCACGCACGACGTCGTCCCGGGTCTGGAAGGAGGCGGTCACCTGTGAGCGACCTTGAGAAGACCCCCGCCGACGCGACCCACGCGATGGTCCGGGCGGAGCGCGTCCACAAGTCCTACGGCCTCGTCGAGGTGCTCAAGGGCATCGACCTGGAGGTCAAGCAGGGCGAGGTGTTCGTGCTGGTCGGGCCGTCCGGCTCCGGCAAGTCCACCTTCCTCCGCTGCATCAACCACCTGGAGAAGATCAACGCCGGTCGGCTCTACGTCGACGGCGACCTGGTGGGCTACCGGCAGAAGGGCGAGAAGCTCTACGAGCTGAAGGACAGCGAGGTCGCGCTCCAGCGCCGCGACATCGGCATGGTCTTCCAGCACTTCAACCTCTTCCCGCACATGACGGCGCTCGAGAACGTCATCGAGGCCCCGGTGCAGGTCAAGGGCGAGACCAAGGCCGCCGCCAAGGAGCGCGGCATGGCCCTGCTGGAGCGGGTCGGCCTGTCCGCCAAGGCCGGCAGCTACCCGTCCCAGCTCTCCGGCGGCCAGCAGCAGCGCGTCGCGATCGCCCGTGCGCTCGCCATGCAGCCCAAGCTGATGCTGTTCGACGAGCCCACCTCGGCGCTCGACCCCGAGCTGGTCGGCGAGGTCCTCGACGTCATGCGCGGCCTCGCCGAGGAGGGCATGACCATGGTCGTGGTCACCCACGAGATGGGCTTCGCCCGCGAGGTCGGCGACGCGCTGGTCTTCATGGACGGCGGCGTGGTCGTCGAGTCCGGCGACCCGCGCGAGGTGCTCTCCAACCCGCAGCACGAGCGGACCAAGCTGTTCCTGTCCAAGGTCCTCTGACCTCCGCTCCGCAGACGCCCGCCGCCCCCGAGGGCGGCGGGCGTCTTCGCGCCCCGGCTCTCAGGTAATACCCTTGAGGCAGCTTGCCTGTTACCGGCCCTGGAAGGACCATCCGTGGAGCTCGCCTCGTACGCCGACTACGCCGTCCGGCTGGTGAACACCGAGGAACCGGAACGCGGCCGGGACGCCCTCACCTCGGTGGACGCCGTCCGCGGCCTGTTCGGGACGGCCGGCCGCGCCGCCGCGCTCGCCGACGAGGCCGACCTGCCCCGGCTGCGGGCCGTCCGCACCCGGCTGCGCGGCGTCTTCGAGGCCGCCGCCGAGGGCGACGAGATCCGCGCCGTCGACCTGCTCAACAGCCTGATGGTCGAGTACCCCGTCAGCCCGCTGGTCTCCGGCCACGACTACCTCGACGAGGCCGGCCGCCCGCGCTGGCACCTGCACCTGGCCGACAACGCGGCCACCGCCACCGCCAACTACACCGCCGTGGCCTGCATGGGCCTGGCCATCCACCTCACCGAGCTCGGCGCCGACCGGCTCGGCATCTGCCAGGCCGCGCCCTGCCGCAACGCCTACCTCGACACCTCGACCAACCGCTCGCGCCGCTACTGCTCCGACCGCTGCGCGACCCGCGCCAACGTCGCCGCCTACCGCGCCCGCAAGCGCGAGGAGGCCGCCCGCGCGGCCCTCGCCGCCCGCGACTGAGGCCGTTCGGCACCCGGGGGCGATCTCGCCGGGGCGTGTCGTCGAAGGACAGCCGGGTGGTCGGTTCAGGGGTGCCCCGCAGGGGGCGCCCGCATGCCGTGAGGACGGCGGCCTACGACTCCACGTCCAGTGGCGCGTGTACGCCGAACCGGGCCGCCAGGCCCGGGAGGCGGCCCAGGACGGCGCCGTTCAGCACCCGTTCCAGGCTCCGCGGCGGCGCCAGCCAGGCCGGGCGGGGCCGCAGCCGCAGCAGCACCCGGCCGAGCACCAGCTCGGCGGGCACCGCCCCGTACTCCCGGCTGTCCGAGGTCACCAGCGGGTTGTCCGACAGCAGCCACCAGCCGCCCGGACGGCGCCCGACCGCCCGCTTCACCACCAGCAGGTCCTGCCGCAGCGGATGCCGGACCACGACCACCGCACCCGGCCGGATCCGCGCGCCGTACCGGACGAGCACCCGGTCCCCGTCGTGCAGGGCGGGCCGCATCGAGGGGCCCGCCACGTCGATCACCCCGAGCGGCAGCAGCCCGCCGCCGTCCGGCTCCCGCTCCTCGGCCATCCGTCTCTCCCCTGCCCGTGTCGCCGTCCAGTCTCCAGCATGGCGGCACGCCCGGTGCCCGCCCGATATCGACCGGTTGTGGCTCCGTCTTTTGCCCTAGGCCACCGGGCCGACCGCGAAACGGCCGCTGCGGCGGGGTAATCTCGCTCGCGGGAAGACGATCTAAGGAAGGACTTCCATGTTCTCTCGTCTGTTTGCTCCGCGAGCCACCGCGCACGCCCACTGCGACCTGCCCTGCGGCGTGTACGACCCGGCCCAGGCCCGCATCGAGGCCGAGTCCGTGAAGGCCACTCAGGAGAAGTACCAGGCCAACGAGGACCCGCACTTCCGTGCGCGCGCCATCGTCATCAAGGAGGAGCGCGCCGAGCTGGTCAAGCACCACCTCTCCGTGCTGCACACCGACTACTTCAAGGCCCCGCACTTCGAGGCCTACCCGCAGCTGCACGACCTGTTCAACAAGGCCGGCAAGGCCGCCTCGGCCGCCAAGGCCTCGACGGACCCGGCCACCGGCCAGGCCCTGCTCGACCTGATCGCCGAGATCGACCGCATCTTCTGGGAGACCAAGAAGGCCGCCTGATCACGCATCAGTAACCGGGGGCCCGGCCGCGCGCAGCGGCCGGGCCCCCGGCGTGCCCGGGGCGTCCGGCAGGTCGCCCGGCGGCCGTCGGCGTAGGCTCGTGGCACGGGTCGGGCCGTCCCGGGCCGACCCGCCGCCCCGAGCGAGGGAGGCCGCGATGCGCACCGCTGCGGCACCCCGGCACCACCCGTCCCGGCGGTCCGCCGGCCGGAGGTCCGGCTCGCCGACCGGGCCCAGGTCGGGGCCACCGGCACGGGTGCGGGAGCCGGGAGGACCGCGGGTCGGAGCGGGTGCGCACGATTAACCTTTCCGCCCGGCGGGTCCGTCCGAGTACCCTCGCCGTATGATCCGCACCGCCGAGGCCGCCGACGTCCCCGTCATCCACGCCATGATCCGCGAGCTCGCCGAGTACGAGCGCGCCGTGGACGAGGCGCGGGCGACCCCGGAGCAGCTGCACGACGCGCTGTTCGGCGAGCACCCGGCCGTGTTCGGGCTGATCGCCGAGGACGACGCCGGCGAGCCGGTCGGCTTCGCCCTGTGGTTCCGCAACTTCTCCACCTGGCGCGGCACCCACGGGATCCACCTGGAGGACCTTTACGTCCGTCCGTCGGCGCGCGGCGGCGGCCACGGCAGGGCGCTGCTGGTCGAGCTGGCGCGGATCTGCACGGCCCGCGGCTACGCCCGCCTGGAATGGTCGGTGCTGGACTGGAACGAGCCGTCGATCGGCTTCTACAAGTCGCTCGGCGCGGTGCCCATGGACGAGTGGACGGTCTTCCGGCTGACCGACGGCGCGTTGGCCGAGCTGGGCGGCCCGGTGGGGGGTTGACCGACCGCCCGTCGCCCGTTCCCGTGATCGTGGCCGGAGATCGCGACATCGGCCCCCCGATAGCGGTAACGTCTCGGGCGGATGCGCGGCGTTCCGACTGCCCCGGGTGGGTATGAACCGGTACGTACCGCACCACCCCTCGGACGAGTTGGGGCGAAGCAGTTGAGCGAAGCAAGAGGAAGTGCCGCGGCCGTCCGGCCGCAAGCACCGCGCGTCACCCAGGAGGTGAGGGTGTCCCAGATCGACGGTGAGCCCGACGTGAAGGACTTCGTCGAGGTCCGGCTGCCCGCGGCGGGTGCCTACCTCTCAGTGCTGCGAACAGCGACGGCGGGCCTCGCGGCCCGCTTGGACTTCACCCTGGACGAGATCGAGGACCTCCGCATCGCGGTGGACGAGGCCTGCGCCATCCTGCTCCAGCAGGCGGTGCCGGGTTCCGTCCTGAGCTGCGAGTTCCGGCTGGTCGGCGACTCGCTCAAGGTGACCGTGTCGGCGCCCACGACCGACGGCCGCGCCCCCGAGCGGGACACCTTCGCCTGGACGGTGCTCTCCGCACTGGCCGGCGAGGTGGACTCGTCCGTGGGCGAGGACAACACCGTCATCATCAGCCTGCACAAGAAGCGCGGCGGGTCTCCTGCCCAGCCGTAGCGCCGTGCGCCTCGGGCCGTACGCGCAGGTGCCGCCCGGCGGGGCCGGCGCCCGGCGCGTGCGGCTCCCCCGTACCGCAGTCCGCTGCGGTACAGCCAGTGAGAAGTGCTCCCGGAACGGAACGGGTGATCGCCGTGAGTGATCTGGACCGCACAGGGGCCGCCGCGGTGCCGGCGGCCACCGCAGACGTGGCCGTACCGCCCCAGGCGAGCGCTGCCCGCATCGCCGACGCCAACCCGACCGACGACGCGTACCCGAAGGACGCCCAGCGGATGACCCAGCCCACCGATCCGACACCGGAGCAGCCCGCCGCGGCGGCCGCGCCCGCGGACGAGGAGCTGTCGTCCGCCGCGACCGCGGTGCGCAGCGCGGTGCCCGCCCAGGGCCACCGCTCGGCGGCGCCGGACCGCGAGGCCGCCCGCGCGCTGTTCGTACGGCTGTCCCAGCTGCCGGACGGCTCGCCGGAGCGGGTGGAGATCCGCAACCAGCTGGTGCGGATGCACATCCCGCTGGTCGAGCACCTGGCCCGGCGCTTCCGCAACCGCGGCGAGCCGCTGGACGACCTGACGCAGGTCGCCACCATCGGCCTGATCAAGTCGGTCGACCGCTTCGACCACGAGCGCGGGGTGGAGTTCTCCACCTACGCGACGCCGACCATCGTGGGCGAGATCAAGCGGCACTTCCGGGACAAGGGCTGGGCGGTCCGGGTGCCGCGCCGGCTGCAGGAGCTGCGGCTGTCGCTGACCACGGCGACCAGCGAGCTCTCGCAGCGGCACGGGCGCTCGCCCACCGTGCACGAGCTGGCCGAGCACCTCGGGATCTCCGAGGAGGACGTGCTGGAGGGCCTGGAGTCCGCCAACGCGTACTCGACGCTCTCGCTGGACGTGCCGGACAGCGACGACGAGTCGCCCGCCGTGGCGGACACCCTCGGCGCGACCGACGAGGCGCTGGAGGGCGTCGAGTACCGGGAGTCGCTGAAGCCGCTGCTCGCCCAGCTGCCGCCGCGCGAGCAGAAGATCCTGGTGCTGCGGTTCTTCCGCAACATGACGCAGTCGCAGATCGCCGCCGAGGTGGGCATCTCGCAGATGCACGTCTCGCGGCTGCTCGCCCGCACCCTGGCCCAGCTGCGGGAGAAGCTCCTCGTCGAGGAGTGAGGGCGGGCCCCGGTCGGCCCGGGGCGGTGACGCAGAAGGCGGAGGGGCGCGGTTCGGACCGCGCCCCTCCGCCTTCGCCCGTGTCCGGGCCCGGGTCAGCCCTGCTCGCCGTAGAGGGCGGCGGTGACCTTCGGGTTCAGCAGCGAGACGATGCCGGCCAGGCCCAGCAGGCCGACGGCCACCGCGGCGACCCGGACGGCGCCGCCGCCCTGCCACATGTAGTAGGCCACCGGCAGGCAGATGGAGTTGGTGAGCAGCGCAGGGCTGCGGCCCCAGCGGCGCAGCCGCAGCAGCGCCCGGCCGGCCAGCAGCGGGAGGAGGCCCATCAGCAGCAGGACGGCGGCGCCGGCGGCGCTGCGGCCGGCCGCGGCGTGGTCGCCGACGAGGGAGGAGACGACGTCGTAGAGGCCCCATCCGGCGAGTGCGGCGCCCTCCAGCAGGGTGATCGCGGCACCCGTGAGCAGCGGGGCCGGGCGGGCTCCGGCGGGGCTCGTGGCGCCCTCCTGGCCGGTGGCGGGGGCGGGTGCGGTGCGGGCGGTCTTCGCGGTCACTCCAGCAGGGTAACCGCCGCGCCTCCGGTACCGACCCGTAGGCTGGCGTTCATGCGCGCTCTCCTGGTCGTGAACCCGATGGCGACCACCACCAGTGCCCGCACCCGCGACGTACTGATCCACGCCCTGCGCAGCGACCTGAAGCTGGAGGTCGCGCAGACCCGGTACCGCGGGCATGCGGGCGACCTGGCGCGTGCCGCGACCGAGGACGGCGGGGTGGACCTGGTGGTCGCCCTGGGCGGCGACGGCACGGTCAACGAGGTGGTGAACGGGCTGCTCGCGCACGGCCCGTCCGAGCGGGTGCCGCGGCTGGCGGTGGTGCCCGGCGGTTCGACCAACGTCTTCGCCCGCGCGCTGGGGCTGCCGAACGACCCGGTGGAGGCGACGGGTGCGCTGCTGGACGCGCTGGCCGTCCGGCGGGAGCGCTCCATCGGGCTGGGCAAGGCCCTCTCGGAGGGGGAGCCGGACCGCTGGTTCACCTTCACCGCGGGGCTGGGCTTCGACGCCGGCGTGGTGGGGCGGGTGGAGGAGCAGCGCAGGGCGGGCCGGCGTTCCACGCACGCCCTCTACGTGAACCAGGCGCTCCGGCACTACGTCACCGAGCGTGAGCATCGCCGGAACGGCCCCATCACCCTGGAGATCAACGGGCGGGAGCCGGTGCCGGGCCTGGTGCTGTCGATAGTCAGCAACACCTCGCCGTGGACCTTCCTCGGGAACCGTCCGGTGTACCCCTCGCCCTCCGCGTCCTTCGAGACGCACCTTGACATCTTCGGCATCACTCGAATGACGGCGTTCGGCACGGCTCGAACGGTCCGTCAGATTCTGCGGTCGCACACCCCTGCGGACGGCGCCGCGGCGGCCTCCGGACCGAGCGGGAAACACGTCGTCTCCTATCACGACGTCAGACACTTCACCTTGGTTTCACAGGAACCGGCCCCGTTTCAGGTCGACGGGGACCACCTTGGAGACAGGAGTCGCGTCAGTTTCACAGGCGTTCGGCGGGCACTGCGTGTGATTGTGTGACCAGAAGGGGGTCCCACCCTTCTTCTCGAACGCGCTAGCCCCCTTCACCCCATAGAAGTACGGGCTGTGAGCTATGCGACACCGAAGAATCAAAAATTCCTTGCCGAAGGGGGTTGTATCCGGGCCGCAGGTTTGCGAACCTCTACATGGCGATCGGGACGGGCCGCAGCGGGACACGCGGAACTCCCTCGAATCGCCCGAACCCCACCTCAGCGCAGACCACCCGGGCCCGATGGGCCTTTGGTCGCTTTTGCTGTTGCGGGATTCGTGAAAGCGTTCACATTCACAAGCCGTCGATTGCGTCGGCCGGGCCACCGCCCGCCGACCGGAGGAGTTGGACGACCATGGACTGGCGCCACCGCGCTGTCTGCCGCGAAGAGGACCCGGAGCTGTTCTTCCCGATCGGGAACACCGGTCCTGCTCTGCTGCAGATCGAGGAAGCCAAGGCCGTGTGCCGCCGCTGTCCCGTCATGGACCAGTGCCTGCAGTGGGCGCTCGAGACCGGCCAGGACGCCGGCGTCTGGGGCGGTATGAGCGAGGACGAGCGTCGCGCGATGAAGCGCCGTGCCGCCCGCAACCGCGCCCGCACCGCCTGACACGCCGCCAGCACCACCTGATCAATCCATGATCAAAGGCCCTGTCTCCGAGTGTTCCCAGGGCCTTCCGCACGAAGGGTCGCGCCGCACGGCGCGACCCGGACGACGCCGGGCCGCCAGGGGCCTTGATACTGCTCACTGAGAGCAATATTGTGGACCTGGGCCGTTCACCGTGTGCAACACACGAGTGCAGCGCGTCGCACCCACAGAGCCCCCGTTCCGGCCGACTCCCCCCGACGGCCGGAACGGGTTGAGAGGCCCTGCCGACCCACCCCCCCCGGTCGGCAGGGCCTCGTGGCGTTCCCGGGCCGCGCCGCCGCTACTTCACCGGGATCTCCAGGACGACCTTGGTGCCGCCGCCCGGGGCGGCGACCATGTCGAAGGTGCCGCCGAGCTCGCCGGTGACCAGGGTCCGGACGATCTGCAGGCCGAGGTTGCCGGCCTTCTGCGGGTCGAAGCCCTCGGGCATGCCGCGGCCGTCGTCCTGCACGGTGATCAGCAGGTACTCCTCCGGCTTGACGCCGTCGTTCCAGCTGTCGGACCAGCCCATGCCGGTCGCCGGGGCCCGCCCGCGCAGGGAGCTGACCTCCAGGTTGCCCGCCGCCTTCGGGCCGAACGCGTGTTCTAGGGCGTTCTGCAGCAGCTCGGTGAGGATCATCGCGAGCGGGGTGGCGACCTCGGCGGTGAGGATGCCGAAGCTGCCGGTGCGCTTGGTGCTGACCAGACCGTCCTGGGAGAGCTCCATCACCATGGCGAGCACCCGGTCGGCGATCTCGTCGAAGGCGACCTGCTCGTCGAGGGTCTGCGAGAGGGTCTCGTGCACGATGGCGATCGAGCCGACCCGCCGCACCGCCTCGTCCAGCGCGGCCCGGCCCGCGTCCGAGTCCATCCGGCGGGACTGCAGCCGCAGCAGCGCGGCGACGGTCTGCAGGTTGTTCTTCACCCGGTGGTGGATCTCCCGGATGGTCGCGTCCTTGGTCATCAGCTCGCGGTCGCGCCGCCGCAGCTCGGTGACGTCGCGGCAGAGCACCAGGGACCCGGTGGGGGTGCCCTTGGGCTTGAGCGGGATGGAGCGGATGATCACCACCCCGCCCTGCGCCTCGACCTCGGTCTGCCGGGGCGCCCAGCCGCTGGCCATCTTCACCAGGGACTCGTGCACCGCGGAGCGCGACGGCGGGGCCAACTCGGCGGTGGTGCGGCCGAGATGACTGCCCACCAGGTCGGTGTTGAGGCCGATCCGGTGGTAGGCGGAGAGCGCGTTGGGGCTGGCGTAGGTGACGATGCCGTCCGCGTCGAGCCGGATCAGGCCGTCGCCGACGCGGGGCGCCGCGTCCATGTCGGTCTGCTCGGCCGGGTAGGGAAACGTTCCGGCAGCGATCATCTGGGCCAGGTCCGAGGCGCTCTGCAGGTAGGTGAGCTCCAGCCGGCTGGGGGTGCGGACGGTCAGCAGGTTGGTGTTGCGGGCGATCACGCCCAACACCCGGCCCTCGCGCCGGACGGGGATGGACTCGACCCGGACGGGCACCTCCTCGCGCCACTCCGGGTCGCCCTCGCGCACGATGCGGCCCTCGTCGTAGGCCGCGTCCAGCAGCGGGCGGCGGCCGCGCGGCACCAGGTGGCCGACCATGTCGTCCTGGTACGAGGTCGGACCGGTGTTCGGCCGCATCTGGGCGACCGAGACGTACCGGATCCCGTCCCAGGTGGGGATCCAGAGCACCAGGTCGGCGAAGGAGAGGTCGGAGAGCAGCTGCCACTCCGAGACCAGCAGGTGCAGCCACTCCACGTCGGCACCGGTGAGGGTGGTGTGGCGGCGGACGAGTTCGTTCAGCGAGGGCACAGGGCGAGCCTAACGAAAACGGCCCCGCGGGACCTTCCGCGACGTTGTCCAGACCAATGTCGGCGCACCCCTGGACAACCACAATTGGTCTAGTCCACAATGGGAAACGCACCAAGGAGAGACCCCCCGCGCACACTGCCCTGACCGCGCGAGGTCCCTTCTCGGTCGGCGCACCGGTGGCCCGGGAGTCCCGCACAACTCCCGGCCGCACCGGCCGCCGACGACAGCTCCGGGCTGCGGTGCCGCACGGGTTGAGGGTCCTGTGTCGGCGCCGTGGCCCGTAGTGCTTTCCGGGCGCCCGCCGGCACGGCGGACCCGGGCGGACGGCCGCCGGACGGGCGGCCGCGGACGTACGAGAACGTACGGAAGGGGCGCGCGGGGTTTCCCACCCCGCGCGCCCCTTCCGTGTGCCCGATGCGCCGGGCGTCAGTGGGTCTCGGTGACCTTGGCGAGGGCGCGCGGCGCGTCCGGGTCCTGGCCGCGGGCGATCGTCACCTCGTAGGCGAGCAGCTGAAGCGGCAGGATCTCCAGGATCGGCTGCACCTCCTCCGGCACGCCGGCCGGCAGCGCGAAGCCCGCCGAGGCCGCCTCGACCTGGGCCTCCTGACCGATCACGACGAGGTCGGCACCACGGCCGCGGAGCCGGTCGAGGACCGGCTGCAGGGCCTCGCCGCCCTTGCCGTCCGGCACGATGGCGATCACCGGGGAGACGTTGTCCACCATGGCGAGCGGGCCGTGCAGCAGGTCGGCGCCGGAGAACGGCGACGCCGGGATGTAGGTGGTCTCCATCAGCTTCAGCGCCGCCTCGCGGGCGGTCGGGTAACCGTAGCCGCGCGAGGTGATGACCAGGCGCTGGGCGAAGCGGTAGCGCTCGGCGAGGGACTTGACCTCGGCCTGGCGCTCCAGGACGCCGGCGGCGAGGCCGGGCAGGGCCTTGGCGGCCGAGCCGTCGCCGCCGCGCAGGCCCTCGACGAAGAGGTACAGCGCCAGGAGTTCGGCGGTGTACGTCTTGGTCGCCGGCAGCGCCTTCTCCGGGCCGGCCAGCACGTCGATGTGGAACTCGGAGACCTCGGCCAGCGGGGAGCCGGCGTTGTTGGTCACCGCGAGGGTGATGGCGCCGGCCTCGCGGGCGGCCTTGGTGGAGGCCACCAGGTCGGGCGAGCCGCCGGACTGGCTGACCGTGACGACCAGGCAGTCCCGGAGGTCGGGCTTGGCGCCGTACGCGGTGGTGGTGGACATCGAGGTGAGGCCGGCGGGCTTGCCGAGCAGGACCTCGATCAGGTACTTCGCGTACAGGGCCGCGTTGTCGGAGGTGCCGCGGGCGGTCAGCAGCACGAAGCGCGGGTTGCGGGCGGCGATCTCGGCGGCGATCTCGCGGATCTTGGGGGCGCCCTCGTCGAGGATGCGCTGCAGGACGGCCGGCTGCTCGGCCATCTCCGCCGCCATGATCCTGCCGGGGACGGTCTGCGGGTCGGACATCGGTGTGCCTCCGTTGAGATGGTTCTGCCCGCTGCGGGCTCCTGGCCCGGCGGGTCCTCACGGCGGCGAGTCCGCACACTCGCTGCAAAGGTGTTGCCGCTCGATCCTACGGTGTCCGGGCCCCGGAACGAACTCCGGAGCCCGGCCGGGCGACTCAGGACGGGTTGTTGATCAGCGCGTCGATCTTGGCGTCGGCGGCCTTGGCCGCGGTCTCCACCGAGGTGCCGGCGAAGATGTCGTTCAGCATGTCGACGAGGACGTTCTGCTTCTCGATCGCCGCCCAGCCCGGGGCGACCGGGGTGAACCAGGCGTCCGGGACGGCGTTGGCGGCGGCCGCGGTGGCCGGCTTGTTCTTCAGCGGGGCGAGCTGGGTGAGGTTGTTCGGCAGGGTGTCCTTGTCCGCCAGCACCTGCTGCGACTTGGCGCTGGTGAACATCCGGATCCAGTCCTTGGCGAGGTCCTGGACCTGCGACTTGGCGGTGACCGCGAGGTCCGAGCCGCCGATGAAGGAGGGCAGCGGCTTGCCGTTCGGGCCGGGCATGCCGGCGACCTTCACGACGTCCTTGAGCTTGGGGTCGCCGGAGAGCGGCTCCAGTGCGGCGGCGGCCTCCCAGCCGTTGCCGTAGAGCATCGCGGTGCGGTGCTTGCCGAGCACCGCCGCCTGGTCGAGCTCGTTCACCGTCAGGTCGCCGTGGTTGTACCGCTTGACCAGGTCGACGAAGTGCTGGATGCCCTGCTGCGACTTCTCGTCGCTGAGGGTGCCGTGCCAGCGGCCGCCGTTGTCGAAGCGGGCGATGGCGCCGCCGTACGCGGCGACGTAGGACATCGCGGCGTACCAGTAGGGGCCCGGCAGGTAGAGCGGCGAGAAGGCCTTCCCGCTGCGGTTCTTCGCCTGGATCTTGTCGAGGGCGGCCATCAGCTCGTCCTCGGTGGCCGGGACGGAGGAGCTGCCGGTGGCCTCCTGGAACATCGCCGAGTTGTAGATGGCGACCCGGGCACCGGCGTAGTACGGCACGCAGAAGAGCTTGTCCTGGTAGGTGCAGGTGTTGACCAGGCCGCGGATCCAGGTCTGGTTGTTGTCGAAGGCCGTGCGGTCCACCGGCGCGAGCGAGCCGTTGAGGATGTACTTCATCGTCTCGGTGTTGCCGAGCTCGACGACGTCGGGCACCCGCTCGCCCTTCAGGGCCTCGTCCAGGTTGGCGATCTTGTCCTTCCAGGTCTGGTACCGGAGCCGGAGCTCGACCTTCGGGTACTTGGCGGCGAACTCGTCGTTCACCTGCTGGACCAGCTCGGGCCAGCTGGTCTGGGCCTCGCCCATCAGCCAGACGGTCATGGTCCCCGTCTCCGCGGCGGCCGAGGCCGCCCCGTCCCCGCCCGGGGAGCCGCTGCTGCCGCATCCCACCGCGGTGGCCAGCAGGGCCGCCATGCCGATCGCCGCCGTCAACTGCCGCTTCACGCTTCCTCCGGAGGGTCGGGGAAGGTCTGCGCATTGGTACAGACCAGTTCGCCGAGACTGGACCAGACCACTGGTCGCGTCAACGGCGCACGGGGGCGTAAGCACCAGTCGTTGCAGAGCCGTTGTCATGCGGATACGCAGGGTGAGCACGCACTCACCGCACGCTCCGTTAGGGCTGCCTTAAGGTCCACTTGAGGGAGGGTTAGGCCCGAGGACGGATCGTTCTCCATCTATGGCTGTTCATGGGGCATTCGCCCGATTTCCCGGCCGGGATGGTCCAGTCCAAGCCCCGCCGACCACCAGATGCGCACGACCGTGTCAAGCGTTGATAACGGTGTGCCCCGAGCACTCGCGAACCCTTGACGGCCTTCTTTGGTACGTGCCAATCTCCAGGGCAGTTGGTCTACACCAATGGTCTACTCCACCAGGCCGGTTGCCGCTCCACCCTGCTGTTCCCCCTTCGCAATCACCGGTGACATTCCCCCCGGCACGACGCTTCAGGGCCACGCCCCCACAGCCCGGTGCCACACCTTGCTCATCCCTCTGGAGGATGGTTTGAACCGCAAGCTCGCCGCCGTGGCCGCCATTGCCACCGTTCTCGTCGCGTCCGCCTGCTCCTCGTCCGGCTCCTCCGGCGACGCCAAGCAGGCCACCCTCAGCAAGGACGGCAAGGGCAAGAAGATCACGGTCTGGCTGATGGACGACGCCCAGAAGGGCTGGCCGTCGGTCGTCGAGGCTGCCAAGAAGCAGTTCAAGGAGGAGACCGGCGCCGACGTCGACATCCAGTGGCAGACCTGGACCAACTACACCACCAAGCTCGACACCGCCCTGCTCTCCGGCAACGCCCCCGAGGTCGTCGAGCTCGGCAACACCCAGACCGCCAAGTACATCGAGGCCGGCTCCTTCGTCGACCTGACCGGCGTGAAGGCCCAGTTCGAGAACTCGGACAAGTACCTGGACTCGCTGGCCGCCTCCGGCCAGACCCCGGACGGCTCCAAGACCTACGCCGTCCCGTACTACGCCGGCGCCCGCGTCCTGATCTACCGCAAGGACCTGTTCGCCGCGGCCGGCGTCACCAACCCGCCGACCACCCTGGCCGAGCTGAAGGACGCCCTCACCAAGGTGAAGGCCGCCAACGCCTCCGTGCCGAACTTCTCCGCCCTGTACCTGCCGGGCCAGAACTGGTACACCGCCGCCTCCTTCGGCGCCGGCACCTTCGGCGTGAAGAACATCGTCGCCAAGAGCGACGGCGACAAGTGGACCGGCACCCTGACCGACCCCAAGTTCATCGAGGGCGTCAAGGTCTGGAACGACCTGCAGAAGCAGTTCTCGGTCGGCGGCGCCACCACCGACGAGGCCACCCAGGACGCCCTGATGGCCAAGGGCAACATCGCCGCCATCGTCGGCAACGGCTGGGAGCTCGGCTCCGTCGCCGACCCGAAGGTCGGCGACCCGACCCTGAAGGACAAGCTCGCCAGCATCGCCCTCCCGGGCAACGCGGCCGGCCAGCCCACCCCCGCCTTCCTCGGCGGCTCCGACCTGGCCGTCCCGGCCAAGTCCACCAACCCGGGCCTGGGCGCGACCTTCCTGCAGATCTTCACCAACACCAAGCAGCAGACCGAGCTCGCGAAGTTCGCGATCCCGAACGCCAAGAACCTGGTCGCCGCCTACAAGGCCGCCGCGCCGGAGAACAAGGCGACCGGTGACGCCGCCGAGGGCCAGACCTGGTTCATCCCGAACTCCCCGATGTGGTCCGGTGCCGACGAGACCGCGCTGAAGAACGCCTTCGGTGCGATCGCCGCCGGCGGCGACCCGGCCGCGGAGCTCAAGAAGGTCGAGGAGACCGTCCTCAAGGACCTGAACGGCTGACGAAGCGTGCAGGGGGTGGGCAGTCCGTGCGCGAGCGCGGACTGCCCACCCGCGCAGGTACCGAGCAGTTCCGCGGGCCGGGAAGGACCCAGATGAGCGTGACAACGAACGAAACGCCGGTGGCGGTCGAGGAGACCGCGGCCGCCGCCCCGCCGCCGCGCAGCCGCGGCTTCCTGGCGGGCGGCCACTACATCCCGTACGCCATGATCCTGCCGGCCGTCGCGGCCCTGGTGGGCGTTCTGGCGTATCCGCTGTACCAGCTGTTCGACCTGTCGTTCCAGAACATCAACCGGTACTCGTACCTGGTCAACCCGGCGCTGTCGAAGTACATCGGGTTCGAGGGCTACGGCAAGGTCCTCGGCGACGACCAGTTCTGGGAGGTCGTGCTCCGCTCGGTCTGGTTCACCCTGGAGCTGGTCGTCCTCTCCATGGTGCTGGGCATGCTGTTCGCCCTGCTGCTCAACCGGGTCTCCGGCTGGGTCAAGGTCGTCTGCATCACCGTGATGATGTTCGTCTGGGCCATCCCCGCGCTCGTCACCGGCACCATCTTCCGCTGGCTCTTCGCCTCCAACGGCGGCGTGGTCGACTACATCGGCTACCTGTTCACCGGCGACGAGAAGACCAAGCACTACGACTGGTTCGCCGACCCCACCGTCGGCCTCTACGTGGTCGGCGCCGCGGTCATCGTCTGGGGCGCGCTGCCCTTCCTGGTGCTCGGCCTCCACGCCGCGCTGACCCAGGTGCCCAAGGAGCTGATGGAGGCCGCCAAGCTGGACGGCGCCACCGGCCTGCAGGCCTTCCGGCACGTGGTGATCCCGGTCATCAAGCCGTTCCTGATGATCAGCACCGCGCTGAGCTTCATCTGGGACTTCCAGGTCTTCGCGCAGATCTTCTCGCTGCGCAACACCTCGCCCGAGCCCGGCTACTGGACGATCGGCACCTACCTCTTCCAGAAGGGCATCGTCGCCTCGAAGTACAGCGACTCCTCGGTGATCTCGATCGCCATGATCCTCCTCATGCTGGCGGTGCTCGTCTTCTACATCCGCCAGATGCTCAAGATCGGAGCCCAGGACCGATGACCACCGTCGACACCACGGCCGCCGCGGCCGCCGCGCCGAAGGTCCGGGCCAAGGTCCGCGCGACCGGCCAGAGCCCGGTGATGACCTGGGTCTGGAACACCCTCGGCCTCGGCTTCGCGGTGGTGATGGGCTTCCCGATCTACTGGATGATCATCACCACCTTCAAGTCCAATAAGGACCTGATCGCCAAGGACCCGACCTTCTGGCCGCAGGCGTTCTCCTTCGACAGCTACAAGACGATCTTCGAGGACAAGGAGTTCCTGCCGGGCCTCCAGAACACCGTCGTCATCACGCTCGGCGCGGTGGTGCTCGGCCTCGTCGTCGGCTTCCTGGCCGCCGTCGCCGTCGCCCGGTTCGGCTTCCGCGGCCGCAACTTCTTCATCGTCACCATGCTGGTCGTCCAGATGGTGCCGCTGCTGGCGATCATCGTCCCGCTGTTCGTGGTGATGAACAAGGCCGGCATGACCGGCTCGCTCTTCGGCGTCATGCTGGCCTACCTGGTCTTCACCGTGCCCTACGTGGTGTGGACGCTGCGCTCGTTCATCGTCAACATCCCGGCCGAGCTCGACGAGGCCGCCATGGTCGACGGCTGCACCCAGTGGGGCGCGTTCTTCCGCGTCATCCTGCCGCTCACCCTGCCCGGCCTGATCACCACCGGTGTGTACAGCTGGATCCAGGCGTGGAACGAGTTCATCGTCGCCAACGTGCTGCTCTCCACCGGCGGCCAGAAGACCTCGATGATCTGGCTGACCTTCTACGCCACCACCCCCACCCGCGGCGCCGACTACGGCTCGCAGATGGCCGGCGCCCTGATGGTCTCGCTGCCCGTGATCGTGCTCTTCGTGATCTTCCAGAAGAAGGTGTCGGCGGGCCTGACCGCCGGTGCGGTCAAGGGCTGACAGTCACAGGCGCGGCCCGCCCCCCGCACCACCCCACCTCCCGCACCCAACCCAGGGAAGGAACCATGGCGATTCCCGGTACGGAAAGCGTCGAACTGCTCACGGACGCCGGCGCGGTGCTCCAGCCGGGCTTCGCCGGGCTCACCGCCCCCGAGTGGCTGCGCCGCAGACTGGGCTCGGGCGAGCTGGGCGGCGTCGCGCTGTTCGGCCGCAACATCCGTACCCCGCAGCAGGTCGCCGCGTTGACCGCCGAGATGTACGCGCTCAACCCGGAGCTGCTGATCGCCACGGACGAGGAGGGCGGCGACGTCACCCGGCTGGAGGTCTCCAGCGGCTCCTCCTACCCCGGCAACCTGGCGCTCGGCGAGGTCGACGACACCGACCTCACCGAGCGGGTCGCCCGCTCCATCGGCCTCGACCTCTCGTCGGTCGGCATCAACCTCGACTACGCGCCCGACGCGGACGTCAACTCCAACCCCGACAACCCGGTGATCGGCGTCCGCTCCTTCGGCTCCGACGGCGACCTCGCCGCCCGGCACACCGCCGCCTGGGTCCGCGGCCTGCAGTCCGCCGGGGTGGCGGCCTGCGCCAAGCACTTCCCCGGCCACGGCGACACCTCCGGCGACTCCCACCTCGGACTGCCGCGGATCGACCTCAACTCGGAGCAGGTGCAGGAGCACCTCAAGCCGTTCCGCGCCGCCATCGCGGCCGGCGTGAAGTCGATCATGACGGCGCACATCCTCTTCCCTGCCTACGACGCGGACCTGCCCGCCACCATGTCCCGGGAGATCCTCACCGGCCTGCTCCGCGGCGAACTCGGCTACACCGGACTGATCGTCACCGACGGCATCGAGATGGGCGCCATCTCCGGCACCCACGGCGTCGCCGCCGGCTCCGTCCGGGCCGTCGCGGCCGGGGCCGACACCATCTGCGTCGGCGGCGGCCTGCAGGACGAGGAGGCCTTCCTCTACCTCCGCGACGCCCTGGTCTGGGCCGTCCGCGAGGGCCGGCTCTCCGCCGAGCGGCTACACGAGGCCGCCGAGCGGAACCGGGCCGTCGCCCGCTGGTCCGCCGCCGAGCGGCTGCACGAGGCCGGCTCGCACGGCGAGGTCGGCATCGGACTGGCCGCCGCCCGCCGGGCGCTGCGCATCCACGGCGACCTGCGCCCGCTGGAGGGTGTGCCGCACGTGGTGGAGTTCTCCCCCGGTGCCAACATCGCGGTCGGCGACCAGACCCCGTGGGGCGTCTCCGGGCCGCTCACCGAGCTCGTCCCCGGCACCACCCACACCCGGGTCGGCGCCCCCGCCACCCGGATCGAGGGCTCCGGCCTGCTGCACGTGGCGGTCGCCGCCGAGGGCTCGGACGTCGACGTCCGGCCGCTGCTCGGCGCCGCGGTCAACCGACCGCTGGTGATCGTCGTCCGCGACGTGCACCGGCACCCGTGGATGCTGCGGGCCGCGCTCGCCATGACCGCCGCCCGCCCCGACGCGGTGGTGGTGGAGATCGGCACGGCGCACGCCCTGGCCGACACCTTCGGCAGCCGCGGCACCACCGTGCTCGCCACCCACGGCGGCGCCCGGGTCTGCGGCGTGGCCGCGGCCGAGGCGCTGGCCGGGCTGGTGCTGGGCGCGGCCTCCGCCTGACCGGGGCGGGGCCCTCCCTGTGGGTGGGGCCCTTCACCGGGGTGGGGTGCTCGACCGGGTGGGTGCTCGACCGGGGTGGGGAGCCCCACCGGTGCGGCGTCCGACCGGAGGGTGCACGGGCCCGGGGTGCGGGGCAGGGGGGACGGACCGGAGTCGCATCCGGCTCCGGCAGGCCGGGACCGTCCGGCCGAACCCGGGACCGCAGGAGCTCACACTCGGCGGCCCCCGCGTGCGACCATGTGCTGATACAACGACGGAGGAGCCGGTGACGGCTGCAGGGCGAGGAGTGAGAGCGGCCATGAGCGGCGAGAGAGGCACGGCGGCCCTCCCGGAGGGCACCACGGTGCCGGCGCAGTCCACGGCGGCCACCGGTACGGCCGCGCGGGTGCCCAAGTACTACGGGCTCAAGCGCCACCTGCTGCAGCTGACCGAGACCCAGCCGGCCGGCACCCCGGTGCCGCCGGAGCGGGCGCTGGCGGCCCAGTTCGACACCTCGCGCACCACCGTCCGGCAGGCGCTGCAGGAGCTGGTCGTCGAGGGCCGGCTGGAGCGCATCCAGGGCAAGGGCACCTTCGTCGCCAAGCCCAAGGTCGCCCAGGCGCTGCAGCTCACCTCCTACACCGAGGACATGCGCGCACAGGGCCTGGAGCCGACCTCCCGGCTGATCGAGGTCGGCTACATCAGCGCCGACGAGCGGCTCGCCCCGCTGCTGGACATCAAGCCCGGCAGCCGGGTGCTGCGGATCGAGCGCCTGCGGCTGGCCAACGGCGACCCGATGGCGATCGAGGTCGCGCACCTGTCGGCCAAGCGCTTCCCGGCGCTGCGCCGCAACCTGGTCAAGCACAACTCGCTCTACACCGCGCTGCGCGAGGTGTACGGGGTGACGGTGGCGGAGGCCGAGGAGACCATCGAGACCACGCTCGCCAACCCGCGCGAGGCGGGCCTGCTCGGCTCCGACCTGGGTCTGCCGATGCTCCAGCTCTCCCGGCACTCCTTCGACGCGGAGGGCGCCCCGGTGGAGTGGGTGCGCTCGATCTACCGCGGCGACCGGTACAAGTTCATCACCCGCCTGCAGCGGCCGGAGCAGCCGCCGGCCTGAGCCGCCTCCGCACGCACCGCCCCCTGATCCGGTCGGCCTCCGCCGACCGGATCAGGACGTTTCTGCGCGAACCGGTGACACAGGTCACGTCCGTGCCCTACATTTCGCTCCCGTACTGACTGCCGATCACCAAAGGTGCTGCTCGGCGGGCGGGCGGAGGCAGCTCCGCGCGTTTGCGGCGCCGACGAGGTGAGCCCTCTTCAGCCGGAGCCGCAACATGTCGTCAGAAGTGCAACCGCCCACCGCGGACGGGGCCGCCGGTCCCCTCCCCGCCGTCACACCGGCCCGCGTACTGGCCGCGATCTGCCTGGCCGTACCGGTCGTGGCGACCCTCTGGGTGTCCTCGTACACCAAGGCCGACCCCGAGGTCGGCGGGATGCCGTTCTTCTACTGGTACCAACTGCTGTGGGTGCCGGTCTCGGCGCTCTTCACGGTCGGCGCCTACCTGCTGATCAAGCACGACGAGAAGGCCCGCAAGGCCGCCCGGGGCGGTGACGCGTGATGCACACCGGCATCAACGTGACCGCGCTGACGGTCTTCCTGCTGTTCTTCGTGCTGGTCACCGTGATGGGCTTCCTGGCCGCCCGGTGGCGGCGCGCCGACGACGCCCTGCACCTGCACGAGTGGGGCCTCGGCGGCCGCAGCTTCGGCACCTGGGTCACCTGGTTCCTGCTGGGCGGCGACCTCTACACCGCGTACACCTTCGTGGCCGTCCCGGCGGCGATCTACGGCACCGGCGCGGCGGGCTTCTTCGCCGTGCCGTACACGATCATCGCCTACCCGCTGGTGTTCCTGTTCCTGCCGCGGCTGTGGTCGGTCTCCCGGGTGCACGGGTACGTCACCCCGGCCGACTTCGTGCGCGGCCGGTACGGCTCCAAGGCGCTGTCCCTGGTGGTGGCGCTCACCGGCATCCTCGCGACCATGCCGTACATCGCGCTGCAGCTGGTCGGCATCCAGGCGGTGCTGGACGTGCTCGGCGTCGGCGGCTCCGGCAACTGGTTCATGAAGGACCTGCCGCTGTTCCTCGCCTTCGCGGTGCTCGCGGCCTACACCTACTCCTCCGGCCTGCGGGCCCCGGCGCTGATCGCCTTCGTCAAGGACACCCTGGTCTACATCGTGATCATCGTCGCGGTGATCTACATCCCGATGCGGCTCGGCGGCTACGGCCACATCTTCGACGCGGCCGCCCAGAAGTTCTCGACCGTCAACCCGGCCACCGGCAAGCCCTCCGGCTCGCTGGTGCTCGGCCCGAGCTCGCACTGGACGTACGCCACGCTGGCCCTGGGCTCGGCGCTGGCCCTGTTCATGTACCCGCACTCGGTGACCGGCGTGCTGGCCTCCAAGTCGCGGAACACCGTGCGCCGCAACATGGCGATCATGCCCGCGTACTCGCTGATGCTCGGCCTGCTGGCGCTGCTCGGCTTCATGGCGATCGCGGCCGGCGTGGGCAAGGGCGTACAGGGCTTCAACGCCCAGCTCTCGGTGCCGCAGCTGTTCGAGAACATGTTCCCGGACTGGTTCACCGGCGTGGCCTTCGCCGCGATCGGCATCGGCGCCCTGGTGCCCGCGGCCATCATGTCGATCGCCGCGGCCAACCTGTTCACCCGCAACATCTACAAGGAGTTCCTGAAGCCGGAGGCCACCCCGGCGGACGAGACCCGGGTCGCCAAGATCGCCTCGCTGCTGGTGAAGGTCGGCGCGCTGGTCTTCGTCCTGGCGATGGACAAGCAGTTCGCGATCAACCTGCAGCTGCTCGGCGGCCTGTGGATCCTGCAGACCTTCGTCACCATCGTCGGCGGCCTGTTCACCCGGTGGTTCCACCGCTGGGCGCTGCTGGCCGGCTGGGCCGCCGGCATGGCCTACGGCACCTGGACGGCGTACGGGATCTCCTCCAAGGCGACCAAGCACTTCGGCGGGAACTCCGCGGAGATCCCGGTCATCGGCGAGATCGGCTACATCGGCCTCACCGCCTTCGTGCTGAACCTGCTGGTCGCAGTGGTGCTCACGTTCGTGTTCAAGGCCGCGAAGGCTCCCGAGGGCGAGGACGAGACCCGCGCCGTCGACTACACGGCCGACGCCGGCGACGAGGCCGTGGAGAAGGCGCCGCAGCCCGCAGCCGCGCACTGAGGCCGGCGGGGGCCCGGGCAGGGCTCATAGGCCCGGCAAGGCCGAGCGTGGGCGAGCGGGGACCCGGCGGAGCCGGGTCGGTCGGCCAGCGCGCAGGGGGCGCGAGGCGCACAGTGCTGCGCATCGTGCGCCCTGTGCTCGCGCCGCCACCACCGTCAACACTGGTGGTGGCGGCGCGATCATCGTGTCCGGGCGCGACTCCCCACGGGCGTGCCCTCCCCCCACCACCCAGGGGCGCCGCCGGCGCTGCGCGCAGCGCGACACGACCGAGACGGGGAGACGGGCGATGGCAGAGGCCGGCACCATCCTGAACGGGCACCGCACCGAACGCGAGGACAGCCGCCCGCTGCCCTCCGTCCTGATCGCCACCCGGCACGGCGAGTCCGTCGCCAACGTGGAGTTCCGGTTGGCCGAGGAGGCCGGTGCGCTGACCGTCCCGATCAACAGCCGTGACGCCGACATCCCGCTCTCCCTGCACGGCCAGGCCCAGGCACAGGCACTGGGCCGCTGGTGGGCCGGACTGCCCGCCGCCGACCGGCCGCGTGCGGTGTGGTGCTCGCCGTACGTCCGCACCACGGAGACCGCGCGGATCGCCCTGGCGCAGGCCTCCGGGCTGGGCGCCGTGCCGGTGGGCGTGCCGGTGCGCTACGACGAACGGCTGAGGGACAGAGAGCTCGGCGTCCTGGAGATGCTCACCCGGGCCGCCATCGAGAAGGAGCACCCCGCGGAGGCGGCGCGGCGGCGGCGGATGGGTGAGCTGTACTACCGGCCGCCGGGCGGCGAATCGTGGCTGGACGTGGCACTGCGGGTGCGGGGGGTGCTGCGGGACCTCTGCGAGGAGGAGGCGGGACGGCCGGTGCTGGTGGTCGCGCACGACTGCACGGTGCTGATGCTCCGGCACATCCTGGACCGCCTCACCGAGGCGCAGCTGCTCGACCTTGAGCCCGTCCGCAACTGCTCGACCAGCCTGTGGCGCGCCGCGGACGGCCGGCTCCGTCCCGACTTCTGGAACACCACCGACCACCTGCCGGGCGGGCAGGTCGGGCAGGTCGGGTAGGTCGGACAGGTTCCGGACCTGCCCGGGGCCACCGCCGCCGGTCGTCATCTCAGCAGGCGGCGCTCCTTGGCTGTGGCGACGGCACCCGCACGGGTCTCGACGCCGAGCTTGTCGTAGATGCGGCCGAGGTGGGTCTTGACGGTCGCCTCACTGATGAACAGGGCGCGGGCGATCTCCCGGTTGCCCAGCCCCTCGGAGAGACGGGCGAGGATCTCCTGTTCGCGTTCGGTGAGCCGGGGGGCCGGGGCCCGCATCTGCGCCATCACCCGGCTCGCCACCGGCGGTGAGAGCACGGTGCGGCCGGCGGCCGCCGCGTGCACGGCCGCGAACAGCTCCTCCGGACGCTCGGCCTTCAGCAGGTAGCCGGTGGCCCCGGCGTCGATGGCGCGGGTAATGTCGGCGTCGGTGTCGAAGGTGGTGAGGACGAGGACGTACGGCCCGTCGGGCTCCGCGGTGATCCGCCGGGTCGCTTCGACGCCGTCGATGCCGCTGCCCAGTTGGAGGTCCATGAGGACCACCTGCGGCCGGAGCCTGGAGGCGAGGGTGACGGCCTCCTCCCCGCTGCCGGCCTCGCCGACCACCTCGATGTCGCCCGCGCTGGCGAGCAGCGCGAGCAGGCCCGCCCGGACGACCGCGTGGTCGTCGCAGACGAGGAGCCGAACCGGCGGGTTCATCCCGGCCTCCCGATGTGCAGGGGAACGGCGGCGGAGAGCACGGTGCCCTCGCCCGGGGTGCTCTCGACGGTGAGGGTGCCGCCGAGCTGGCGGAGTCTGGCCCGCATGGCCGGCAGGCCGTGGCCGCGGGAGGCCGTCGTACCGGAGGTG
>NZ_JBEYFP010000029.1:0-29237 GCF_040634455.1 Kitasatospora sp. NPDC007106 | reverse complement strand
GTGACGGACCGTCCGTGGTTCGCCATCGGCGGCATCGACGGGACCAACCTCGACGAGGTGCTCGCCGCGGCGGCGCCCGGGTCCTCGGCGGCGGTGATGGCGCGGACGACGACGATCCGTCGCGCCCCCGCGGCGAGCACCTCGTCGAGGTTGGTCCCGTCGATGCCGCCGATGGCGAACCACGGACGGTCCGTCACGGCCTTCGCCGCGTAGGAGACCAGGCCGAGGCCGGGGGCCGGGCGGCCGGGCTTGGTGGGGGTGGGCCAGACGGGGCCGGTGCAGAAGTAGTCGACGCCGGCCTCGGCGACCGCCGCGTCGACCTCGGCCTCGGCGTGGCAGGACCGCCCGATCAGGACGTCCTCGCCGAGGATCGCGCGGGCCGCCGGCACCGGCAGGTCGTCCTGCCCGAGGTGCAGCACCTGCGGTCCGGCGGCGTGCGCCACGTCCGCCCGGTCGTTGACCGCGAAGAGCTTGCCGTGGCGGCGGGCCGCGTCGGCGAAGACCTCCAGGTACTCCAGCTCCTGGCGGGCCTCCAGGTTCTTGTCCCGGAGCTGGACGATGTCCACCCCGCCGGCCAGCACCGCGTCGAGGAACTCGGCGAGGTCTCCCTGCTCCCGGCGGGCGTCGGTGCACAGGTAGAGCCGGGCGTCGGCCAGCTGCTCGCGCGGGTCGGCCATCAGAGCGCCATCGCCTGGGCGCGGCGCTTGACCTCGGTGGCACGGTTCTCGTGCAGGGCCTGGATGGGGCTGCCGGGCAGCGACGGGTCCTCGGTGAAGAGCCACTCGAGGATCTCCTCGTCGCTGAAGCCGGAGTCGCGCAGGACGGTCAGGGTGCCGATCAGGTGCTTGACCGGGCCGTCCGGCGTGATGAACGCGGCGGGCACCTGCAGCGACCTGTTCTCGCCGCGGCGGACGGCCAGCAGGGTGTTGGCCTTCACCATGTTGCGGACTTCGGTGACCTGCACCCCCCACAGTTCGGAGATGTCGGGCAGGTACATCCAGGCCGGGACCAGGGCGTCAATCTTGGGATCGATCTCACTCACGGCACCAGACTGCCACCTGCCGGGCCCCGCGCGCACGCAGCCCGCCCCGCCCGCCCGGTACCGATGACGGATCGTGACCGGACGACCGCCGAGGGCGGCGACCCCCGGGTGAGCGCGGCTCAGGCCGCGGCGGCCTTCAGCGGGACGGCCGGGTCGGCGGCGCGGGCGCGGTCCAGCGGGGTGCCGCGCTCGATCAGCCGCTTCGCCTGGTTGAGGTCGCGGGGCCGGTCCACGGCGAGCAGGGCGACGGCGGCGCCGCCGCGCAGCCACAGCACCGACCAGGACGGCTCCTCGGGGCTGCCGCGCCACAGCAGTTCGTCGGCGTCGGCGTGCCGGCCGGCGTACTGGACCATGCGGCCGAACTGCTCGGACCAGAAGTACGGCACCGGGTCGTAGGGGGTGTCGGAGCCGAGCAGCGAGGCGGCCGCGGCGGCGCCGGACTGCAGGGCGTGGTCCCAGTGCTGGACGGTGAGCCGGGTGCCGGACCGGTGCGAGGGGTAGGAGGTGCAGTCGCCGGCCGCCCACACGCCGGGGGCGCCGGTGCGCAGCCGCTCGTCGACCAGGACGGCGCCGGCCGCGTCGAGGGCGACGCCGGAGCCGGCCAGCCAGCGGGTGGCGGGGCGGGCGCCGATGCCGACGACGACGTGGTCGGCGTCGATCCGGCTGCCGTCGGCGAGCAGCAGGCCGGCGGGTTCGACGGCGGCGACGCCGGTACCGCAGCGCAGGTCGACGCCGGCGTCCGCGTACCAGCGGGCCATCAGGGCGCCGAGCTCGGCGGGCAGGGCGCCGGGCAGCGGTGCGGGGCCGGCCTCGACGACGGTGACGTGGCAGCCGAGCTGCCGGGCGACGGTGGCGGTCTCGGCGCCGATCCAGCCGGCGCCGACCAGGGCGATCCGGGTGCCGGGGGTGAGGTCGGCGCGCAGCGCGAGGGCGTCGTCGAGGGTGCGCAGCATGCGGGTGCCGGCGGCGGCGGGCAGGGTGACGGCCTCGGCGCCGGTGGCGATCACCAGGGCGTCGTGGGCGAGCGGGCCGGCGTCGGTGTGCAGGACGCCGGGTTCGAGGCCGGTGGCGCGGCGGCCGAGCAGCAGTTCGACGCCGAGCTGCTCCCAGTCGATGTCGAAGGCGGTGGAGTCGCTCTTGCCGAGCAGGACGTCCTTGGAGAGCGGCGGCCGGTCGTACGGGCGGTGCGGCTCGTCGCCGACCAGCGCGACCGTCCCGCGGAAGCCGCCCTGGCGCAGGGCGAGGGCGCACTGGGCGCCTGCCATGCCGGTGCCGGCGATCAGGACGCGGTCCGTTCCGTTCAGCTCTGCCACGGCGGCCACCCTATCGGCCGGGGTGTCCAGCCTGTGTACGCCCTTTCGGGGTCGGCGACACCCGGCGTTATGGTGGGTGCACACCACACGGGAGCCCGGTGCACCGGGCTGAGAGGCGGGCTGGAGCGGCCTGCGACCGTCCGAACCTGATCCGGGTCATGCCGGCGAAGGGAGAATCAGCGACGTGGCACGGTCCCATTCAGACGTGCTGGTGGTCGGCGGCGGCATCATCGGGCTCGGCGTCGCCTGGCGGGCGGCGCAGCGCGGCCTGGCCGTGGCCCTGGTCGATCCCGTGCCCGGCGGCGGTGCCGCGCAGGTCGCGGCGGGCATGCTGGCGCCGGTGACGGAGCTGCAGTACGGCGAGGAGCCGCTGCTGCGCCTGGGCATGGCGTCGAACGAGCGGTACGCCGCGTTCGCGGCCGAGCTGACCGAAGTGACGGGCCTGGACACCGGCTACCGGCGGACCGGGACGCTGGCGGTGGCGCTGGACGCGGACGACCGCGAGGAACTGCGCGAGTTGCACGCCTTCCAGGCCCGGCTGGGCCTGGACTCGCAGTGGCTGACCGGCCGGGAGTGCCGCCGGCTGGAGCCGATGCTGGCGCCGGGGGTGCGCGGCGGCCTGCTGGTCACCGGGGACCACCAGGTGGACGGGCGACGCCTCGCCCGGGCGCTGGTGGTGGCCTGCGAGCGGGCCGGGGTGGTGCTGCACCGGGAGTCCGCGGTCGAGCTGCTGGTCGAGGACGGCCGGGCGGCCGGGGTGCGGACGGACGGCGGCGCCGAGCTCGCGGCCGGACGGACGGTGCTGGCGGCGGGCTGCCGCAGCCATCTGCTGCCCGGTCTGCCGGAGGGGGTGCTGCCGCCGGTGCGGCCGGTGAAGGGCCAGGTGCTGCGGCTGCGGATTCCGGAGGCGTACCGGCCGTTCCTGTCGCGCAACGTGCGGGCGGTGGTCCGCGGGCAGCACATCTACCTGGTGCCGCGGGCGGACGGCGAGCTGGTGATCGGCGCGACCAGCGAGGAGCAGGGCTTCGACACCACGGTGACCGCCGGCGGGGTCTACGAACTGCTGCGGGACGCCCACGAGTTGGTACCGGGTCTGACCGAGCTGCCGCTGGTGGAGACCGGTGCCGGGCTGCGGCCCGGCTCGCCCGACAACGCGCCGCTGCTCGGCCCGACCCGGCTGCCCGGGCTGGTCGCCGCCACCGGCCACTACCGCAACGGCGTGCTGCTGACGCCGGTGACCGCCGACCTGCTCGGCGAGCACCTGGCGACCGGGAGCGTCCCGGAGCTCGCCGCCCCCTTCTCCCCCGACCGTTTCCACGCGAAGGCCCTCGCATGCTGAACACCGATCCGGTGCCCGTCCCCCTGACCGTCAACGGCGAGCCGCAGGAACTGCCTCCGGGCACCACGCTGGCCGAGGTGGTGGCCCGGGTGTCCGCCGCGAACACCGGGGTGGCGGCGGCGGTCAACGAGGCCGTGGTGCCGCGCGGCGCCTGGCCGGCCACCGTGCTCGGCGCGGGCGACCGGGTGGAGATCCTCACCGCCGTCCAGGGAGGCTGACGATGGCCGACGACCTGTTCACGATCGCGGGCACGGCGTTCACCTCGCGCCTGATCATGGGCACCGGCGGCGCCCCCAGCCTGGACGTGCTGGAGCAGGCGCTGCAGGTGTCCGGCACCGAGCTGACCACGGTGGCGATGCGCCGGGTCAACGCCTCGACCCAGGGGTCGGTGCTCGACGTGCTGACCCGCAACGGGATCCGGGTGCTGCCCAACACGGCGGGCTGCTTCACCGCCGGCGAGGCGGTGCTGACGGCCCGTCTGGCCCGCGAGGCGCTCGGCACCGACTGGGTGAAGCTGGAGGTGATCGCGGACGAGCGGACGCTGCTGCCCGACCCGATCGAACTGCTGGACGCCGCCGAGACCCTGGTCGACGACGGTTTCACGGTGCTGCCGTACACCAACGACGACCCGGTGCTGGCGCGGAAGCTGGAGGACGTCGGCTGCGCGGCGATCATGCCGCTGGGGTCGCCGATCGGCTCGGGGCTGGGGATCCGCAACCCGCACAACTTCCAGCTGATCGTGGAGGGCGCGGGCGTGCCGGTCGTCCTGGACGCCGGCGCGGGCACCGCCTCCGACGTGGCGCTGGCGATGGAGCTGGGCTGCTCGGGGGTGATGCTGGCCTCGGCGGTGACGCGGGCTCAGGACCCGGTGCTGATGGCGGACGCGATGAAGCGGGCCACCGAGGCCGGCCGGCTGGCGTACCGCGCGGGCCGCATCCCGCGCCGCTTCCACGCCGAGGCCTCCTCCCAGATGGCCGGCCGCGCCCACCTCGACACCCGCGAACACCCGGCGTTCTAGGGCGGCCCCCCGCGCGCGCCCCCGACTCGGCCGCCCCCGGGGCGCGATCGCATGTCTCAACATCGGCACAACCGCACCGGAGGCGGCGCCGTACCGGGCCGGGGGTCACCCCTGCGTCCTACACTCCTCGGGTGGACATGACGCTCGACGACCCCCTGATCGGTGCCCTGCTCGACGGCCGGTACCGGGTTGATCGGCGCATCGCCGTCGGGGGCATGGCCACGGTGTACCGCGGGACGGACACCCGGCTGGACCGCGTCGTCGCGCTGAAGGTGATGCACCCGGCGCTGGCCGCCGACGGCGGCAACGAGTTCACCGGCCGGTTCATCCGCGAGGCGAAGGCCGTGGCGCGGCTGTCCCACCCGAACGTGGTGAACGTCTTCGACCAGGGCGCGGACGGCCGGGCGGTGTTCCTGGCGATGGAGTACGTGCCCGGGCGGACCCTGCGGGACCTGCTGCGCGACCGCGGGGCGCTGTCGGCGCGGGCCGCGCTGGACATCCTGGAGCCGGTGCTGGCGGCGCTCGGCGCGGCGCACCGGGCGGGCCTGGTGCACCGGGACGTCAAGCCGGAGAACGTGCTGATCACCGACGGCGGCATGGTGAAGGTCGCGGACTTCGGCCTGGTGCGGCTGCTGACCGGCACGGAGGGCGCGGGCGACGCCGTCACCAGCACCACCTCGACCGGCACGGTGCTCGGCACCGTCTCCTATCTCGCGCCGGAGCAGATCCGCCAGGACGGCCCGACCGACCAGCGGGTCGACGTGTACGCGGCCGGCATCCTGCTGTACGAGATGCTGACCGGCGCCAAGCCGCACACCGGTGAGAACGCCATGCAGGTGATCTACCGGCACCTGAACGAGGACGTCCCGGCGCCGTCGCTGGCCGCCCCCGGGGTGGGCCGCGAGCTGGACGCCATAGTGGCCGCCGCGACCGCCCGCGACCCGCAGGCCCGTCCGTGGGACGCGGTGGAGATGCTGGCCGCGCTGCAGCGGGCCCGCCGGGCGCTCACCCCGGCGCAGCTGGACGCCGAGCCGCCGGCCTCGACCCGGCCGACCCCGCAGTACCCGACCGGTGAGGTCACCGCGGTGGTGGACCGCCCGGTGGAGCGCACCAGCGTGCTGGACGTGCCGGCCGACCTGCTGACCCCGCCGCGGCCGTACGACGAGTCGGTGCCGGCCCGGCCGCCCCGTGCGCCGCGGCCGCCGCGCTCGCGCGCCCCGCTGATCTGGGGTGCGGTGATCGCGGTGGTGCTGCTGCTGGTCGGCGGGGCGACGTACCTGCTCTCGGACGGGCTGTACACGACGGTGCCGACCGTGCTCGGGCAGACCGAGGCGCAGGCGGTGGCGACCCTGGACAGGTCGGGGCTGCGCGGCACGTTCAGCCAGCAGTTCAGCGAGACCGTGACGGCCGGGCAGGTGATCTCCACCGATCCCGGGGTGGGTGCCCGGGCCCGCAAGAGCGATCCGGTGAAGGTGGTGCTGTCCAAGGGGCCGGACCGGGTGGCGGTGCCGCCGCTGGAGGGTCTGCCGCTGGAGCAGGCCCGCAAGGCGCTCACCGATGCCAGGCTGACCCCGGGGACGACCCGGGAGGCGTTCGACGACGACGTGCCCGAGGGTTCGGTGATCAGCGCGGAGCCGGGCGCCGGCACCTCGGTCAGCCCGAACACGCCGGTCGCGCTGGTGGTCAGCAAGGGCATGCAGCCGGTGCCGGACGTGGTCGGCCTGAGCAAGGACGACGCCACGAAGGCGCTGACCGACGCCGGCTTCAAGGTGCAGGCCACGGGGCTGAACCTGTTCGGCACCGGCAAGGTCTCCGCACAGGTGCCCAAGGCCGGCACCCCCCGTGCGCAGGGCAGCACCGTGGTGATCAGCTTCGGGCTGTTCTAGCGGGTCGCCGGGAGCCGGGGGCGGCCGTCAGCGCAGCGGTCCGTCGCCCGGCTCCTCCTGGTAGGAGTAGCGCTGCTCGGTCCACGGGTCGGCGAGGTTGTGGTAGCCGCGCTCCTCCCAGAAGCCGCGGCGGTCGGCCCGCATGTACTCGACCGCGCGGACCCACTTGGGGCCCTTCCAGGCGTACAGGTGCGGCACCACGAGGCGGACGGGGAAGCCGTGCTCGACGGTGAGCGGCTCGCCGTTGCGGTGGGTGGCGAAGACGGTCTGCGGGTCGGTGAAGTCGGCGAGCCGCAGGTTGGCGCTGTAGCCGTACTCGGCCCAGACCATGACGTGGGTGACGCCGGGGGCCGGCGGCACCAGGTCGAGGACGGTCTTGGCGGCGACGCCGCCCCACTCGTTGCCGAGCATCGAGAAGCGGGTGACGCAGTGCAGGTCGCCGCGGACGGTCACCCGCGGCAGGGCGTGGAAGCCCTCGAAGTCCCAGCGGTGCTTCTCGGCCGAGGCGGTCGCCCCGAACACCTGGAAGTCCCAGCTCTGCGGCTTGAAGCGGGGCACCGGCCCGTAGTGCAGCACCGGCCAGCCGCGCTGGAGGCGCTGGCCGGGAGGGAGCCGCGGGTCGGACGGCTGCGGTGGTTCCGGTTCGTACTGACCCATGCCTCCATGGTCGCAGACGGCGGGCGGTCCGTGTCGCGCGCCCCTCGTGCACGCCCCCTCCATCGAACCCGCACATCGGAAAATCGGACATTAGCCATAGACCGGGGTAAGTGTGAACTTACTGGAAACCATGCCCGCTCCAGTGCCACCATGCGGGCAAGCGACGGACGGCTATCAGGAAGGCACGCCATGCAGGGCGACCCCGAGGTCATCGAGTTCCTCAACGAGCAGCTCACCGCCGAGCTCACCGCCATCAACCAGTACTTCCTGCACGCCAAGATGCAGGAGAACAACGGCTGGACGAAGCTCGCCGCCTACACCCGGCACGAGTCCTTCGACGAGATGAAGCACGCGGAGACGCTGACCGACCGGATCCTCTTCCTGGACGGCCTGCCCAACTACCAGCGGCTGTTCCACGTCCGGATCGGCCAGACGGTCAAGGAGATGTTCGAGGCCGACCGGCAGGTCGAGGTCGAGGCGATCGACCGGCTGCGCCGCGGCATCGTCGTCATGCGGGCCAAGAACGACGTCACCTCGGCCAACATCTTCGAGGCGATCCTCGCCGACGAGGAGCACCACATCGACTACCTGGACACCCAGCTCGAACTGCTGGAGAAGCTCGGCGAGCCGCTCTACCTGGCCCAGCTCATCGAGCAGCCGGAGAGCTGAGGGCCCGGCGCCGCCGGCGGGGCCCTAGGCGGCTTCGAGACCGCGCTCGGGCGCGGTCTCAGCCGCGGTATCGGCCAGCCCCAGCTTTGCGGCCAGCCTGGCCGTCGGGCACGGGCGGGCGCCGTGCTCCCCGAGCAGGGCCTGGATCCGGCGGACGCAGGAACCGCAGTCCGTGCCGGCCTTGCAGCCCTTGGCTATCTGCCGCGGAGTGACGGCGCCGCCGTCGATCTCCTGCTTGACCTGGGCCTCGGTGACCGCATGACACATGCACACGTACATCGGCGGCTCTCCCGGGCTGGTGTTCCTTGATCGGCAAGGCTGGCCTTACCTCGCTAAGCCTTACCTTACCCAAGGTACCCGCAAAGCGAAGCCCCTCCGCCCCCGGAGACCGGGAAAGCGGAGGGGCCTTTGTCACATTGCGATCATCGCGGCCGCCGGACTCACTGGCTGCGGTACATCTCCGCGACCAGGAAGGCCAGGTCGAGCGACTGGCTGCGGTTGAGCCGCGGGTCGCAGGCCGTCTCGTAGCGCTGGTGCAGGTCGTCGACGAGGACCTCGTCGCCGCCGCCCACGCACTCGGTGACGTCGTCACCGGTGAGCTCGACGTGGATGCCGCCCGGGTGGGTGCCGAGCGCGCGGTGCACCTCGAAGAAGCCCTTGACCTCGTCGAGCACGTCGTCGAAGCGGCGGGTCTTGTGGCCGGTCTCGGCCTCGAAGGTGTTGCCGTGCATCGGGTCGCAGATCCACACCGGCTGGGCGCCGGAGGCGGTGACCTTCTCGACCAGGGCGGGCAGGTGCTCGCGGATCTTGCCCGCACCCATCCGGGTGATGAAGGTCAGCCGGCCCGGCTCGCGGTCCGGGTCGAGCCGGTCGATCAGGGTGAGCGCCTCGTCGACCGTGGTGGTCGGGCCGAGCTTCACGCCGATCGGGTTGCGAATCTTCGAGGCGAACTCGATGTGCGCGTGGTCAAGCTGCCGGGTGCGCTCGCCGATCCAGACCATGTGGCCCGAGACGTCGTAGAGGTCGCCGGTGCGCGAGTCGGTACGGGTCAGCGCCGTCTCGTAGTCCAGGATCAGCGCCTCGTGCGAGGAGTAGAACTCGACCGTCCGGAACTCCTCCGGGGCCACCCCGCAGGCGTTCATGAAGGCCAGCGCGTTGTCGATCTCCCGGGCGAGCTGCTCGTACCGCTGGCCGGAGGGCGAGTTGCGCACGAAGTCCTGGTTCCAGGCGTGCACCTGGCGCAGGTCGGCGTAGCCGCCGGTGGTGAAGGCGCGCACCAGGTTGAGCGTCGCGGCGGAGGCGTTGTACATCCGCTTGAGGCGCTCCGGGTCCGGGATGCGCGACTCCGGCGTGAAGTCGAAGCCGTTCACCGAGTCGCCGCGGTAGACCGGCAGGGTGACGCCGTCCCGGGTCTCGGTCGACTTCGAGCGCGGCTTGGAGTACTGGCCGGCGATCCGCCCGACCTTGACCACCGGCACCGAGGCGGCGTACGTGAGCACGGCCGCCATCTGCAGGAGGGTCTTCAGCTTGTTGCGGATCTGCTCGGCGGACACGCCGTCGAACGCCTCGGCGCAGTCACCGCCCTGCAGCAGGAAGGCCTCTCCGCGCGCGACGGCACCGAGCCGGGCGCGCAGCTGGTCGCACTCGCCGGCGAAGACGAGCGGCGGATACGAGGCGAGGTCCGCAAGGGTCTTGCGCAGTGCCTCGTGGTCCGGCCATTCGGGCTGCTGCGCCGCGGGCAGGGACTGCCAGGAGAAGGAAGCCCCGTTTGTCTCAGTTGTCACGGTCACGGAGCAAGGCTACGGGGTGTGACAACCGAATTGTGCCCGCCGCCCGATGGGTGAGACGGGTGATGGACATTTCGGTGAGCGACTTCACACGCCCGGGGCATCCGCTACGCTCGTCCCCGTGACCGCACCGCACACCTTCTCCTGGTGGTGGGCCAGCCCGATGGGCGGCCCACAGCTCGCGCGTCCCTAAGACGACACGACGGCCGCCCCTCGGGGCGGCCGTCTGCGTGTTCCGAAGGAGCAGGCGGCCCTCCCGCGAAGAGCGACCGACCCGCCCGCCTCCCGGAAGGAACGCCGCACCGTGACCCGTCCTGCCGACCTGTTCGCCCGCCTCACCGCACCCGGCGCCCCCGCGTTCGCCCTGCTGCACCGCCGCGCACCCCGGCTCGCCCCGGACACCGTCGAGGTGCTGATCGGCACCGTCGGCGTGCACGACACGCTCGCCGACCTGCCGGTGCCGGACGGCGTGCCCGCCGGCGGCCCCCGGCACGACCTGCTCGCCCTCGTCCCCTACCGGCAGATCCGCGAACGCGGCTTCGACGCCCACGACGACGGCACCCCCCTGCAGGCGCTCGCCGTCGAGGAGCAGTACGCCTTCGCCCTCGACGAGCTGCTGCCCGCGCTGCCGCAGAGCCCCGTCCGGCTCACCGGCGGCGGCTTCGACATCGCCGACGACGAGTACGCGGAGATCGTCCGCCGCGTCATCCAGGACGAGATCGGCCGCGGCGAGGGCGCCAACTTCGTCGTCCGCCGGGACTTCCGCGGCCGGCTGGAGGGCTTCGACACGGCGCTGGCGCTCACGCTCTTCCGGCGGCTGCTGGAGCAGGAACGGGGCGCGTACTGGACCTTCCTGGTGCACACCGGGGAGCGGATCGTGGTCGGCGCCTCGCCGGAGGTGCACGTCCGGCAGTCCGGCGGCACCGTCGTGATGAACCCGATCTCCGGCACCTACCGGCACCCGGCCGGCGGGCCGACCCTCGACTCGCTGCTGGAGTTCCTGCACGACCCCAAGGAGCTGGAGGAGCTCACCATGGTGGTCGACGAGGAACTCAAGATGATGTGCACCGTCGGCGACCTCGGCGGCCAGGTGCTCGGCCCCCGCCTCAAGGAGATGGCCCACCTCGCCCACACCGAGTACGAGCTGCGCGGGCGCACCTCGCTGGACGTCCGCGAGGTCCTCAAGGAGACCATGTTCGCGGCGACCGTCACCGGCAGCCCCGTGCAGAACGCCACCCGCGTCATCCGGCGCTACGAGGCCACCGGCCGCGGCTACTACTCCGGCGCGCTCGCCCTGATCGGCCGCTCCGCCAGCGGCGGCCAGCAGCTCGACTCCCCCATCTGCATCCGCACCGCCGACATCGACCCCGCCACCGGCGAACTGGTGGTGCGGGTCGGCGCCACCCTCGTCCGGCACTCCGACCCGCACTCCGAGGTCGCCGAGACCCACGCCAAGGCCGCCGGCGTGCTCACCGCGATCGGCGCCCGCCCCGCCCCCGCCAGGCCCTCCGGACGCGGCGCCGACCCGCGCCTCGCCGACGACCACCGGGTGCAGGCCGCCCTCGACGCCCGCCGGGCCGGCCTCGCCCCGTTCTGGCTGCGGATGCAGCAGCCCACCGCGCCCGTCGAGGGCCTGGACACCCTGGTCGTCGACGGCGAGGACACCTTCACCTCGATGCTCGCCCACCTGCTGTCCTCGCTCGGCCACCGGGTCACCGTGCTGCGCTACGACACCCCCGGCCTGCGCGAACGGGTCGCCGCCCACACCGGGCCGCTCGTCCTCGGCCCCGGCCCCGGCGACCCGGCCGACACCGCCGACCCCAAGATGGCCGTCCTCCGCCCGGTCGTCGCCGACGCCCTGGCCGCCGTCCGCGCCGGCACCCGCACCGCGCCGCTGCTCGCCGTCTGCCTCAGCCACCAACTGCTCAGCGCCGAGCTCGGTCTGCCGCTGGCCCGCAAGACCGTCCCCTACCAAGGCGCCCAGGAGAGCATCGACCTGTTCGGCACCCGCCGCACCGTCGGCTTCTACAACACCTTCACCGCCCGCTGCGACGACGCCGCGGCCGAACGGCTCGCCGCCGAGGGCGTCGAGGTCGCCCGCGACCCGCTCACCGACGACGTCCACGCCCTGCGCGGCCCCGGCTTCGCCGCCCTCCAGTTCCACCCCGAGTCCGTCCTCACCCGCGAGGGCGTCGACATCGTCGCCGGACTCCTCAGCAGCACGGCCCCCGTCGCCGGCTGAGCACCCGCACGTCCACCGCCCGGCCCCGGAACACCGCCGTCCGGGGCCGGGCGACGTACGGCAGACTGCCCGTCATGGCCCGCAAGCGCCCGCAGCACACGACCTTCGCCGAGACCGTCGCCGCCCTGCCCGCCGTCCCCGACCCCGGCGACGAGGAGGAGTGGGGCCGTACCGGCCTGCCCGGCGAAGCGGCGTTCACCGACGCCCGGGGACGGCGCTGGCACCTCGTCCGCGGCGGCCTCGACCTCCGCACGGCCCGCCGGCTCGCCGTGCAGGCCGACGTGCTGCTGGTCGGGCACTGGCTCGGCGACCTGCGGGACGTCCCGGCCGACGGCCGGCAGGCCTGCTGGCAGACCGTCAAGAAGACCCTCTACGCGGCGCAGGCACCCGACCACGCGGCCTACGAGTACACCTCGGCCGACGGCACCCTGACCATGCTGCTCCTCGCCGAGTACTGCTGACGGGCACCACCCGGGACGCGTGCTAGCCCTGGCTCAGTTCGTCGTCCAGGCCCTGCTCGATCGCGTAGCGGACGAGTTCGACGCGGTTGTGCAGCTGCAGCTTGCCGAGGGTGTTCTGCACGTGGTTCTGCACGGTGCGGTGCGACAGCACCAGGCGGTCGGCGATCTGGCGGTACGACAGGCCCTTGGCGACCAGCCGCAGCACCTCGGTCTCCCGGGTGGTCAGCTGCGGCGCCGCGGGGGACGCGGCCGGCGCGGGCTCGGTGGCCAGCCGGCGGAACTCGCCGAGGACGAGCCCGGCCAGGCCCGGGGTGAAGACCGGGTCGCCGAGCGCGGTGCGGCGGACGGCGTCGATCAGCTCGTCCCGGCCCGCGGACTTCACCAGGTAGCCGGTGGCACCGGACTTGACCGCCTCCAGGACGTCGGCGTGCTCGCCGCTCGCCGAGAGCACCAGCACCCGGGCGGTCGGGTCGTGGGTGACGATCCGGCGGCAGACCTCGACGCCGGGCAGCGCGGGCAGGTTGAGGTCGAGCACGACGACCTGCGGCACGGTGGCCAGGGCGCGGCGCACGGCCTCCTCGCCGTCGCCCGCGGTGGCGACGACGGCGAACCCGGCGTCGGCGAGGTCCCGGGAGACGGCGTCCCGCCACATCGGGTGGTCGTCCACGACCATCACCCGCACCTGATCCGACATCACTGCCCCTTCCTGGGCACCCGCATCTCGACCTCGGTGCCCTCGCCGGGCACCGAGTACAGCTCGGCCGTGCCGCCGAGGTCGCGCAGCCGGCCGCGGATGGACTGCGAGACGCCGAGGCGCCCGGCCTGCTCCGCCTCGCCGAGCCGCCCGGCGGCGAAGCCGGCGCCGTCGTCGCGGACGGAGACGGTGACCGCGTCCGGCTCGTCCTCGACGAGGATCCACGCCCGGGCGTCCTCGCCCGCGTGGCGGCGGACGTTGTCCAGGGCGGCGCCCACCGCGGCGGCGAGTTCGCCGGCGGCGTGCGCGGGCAGCAGCACGGGGGTGCCGGGGGCGGAGAGGGTGACCCGCTCGCCGGTGTGCGGCGCGATCAGCTGACGGAGGTCCCGCTCGGCCGGCAGCGGATCGCCGGCGGCCTGGGCGGGCAGCGGTCCGCCGGTCATCAGCGTCCGCAGTGCGCGTTCCTGTTCGCCGGCGAGCCGGCCGAGGTCGCCGAGGTCCCCCTCGCGGCGCTGGACGAGCGCGAGCACCTGGAGGACGCCGTCGTGGATGTCCCGGGAGAGCCGCTCGCGTTCGCGGGTGGCGGCCTCGACCTGGAGCGCCCGGGTGAGCACCGCCTCGCTGGCGCGGGCGAGTTCGATGACGTAGCCGATGGCGCAGCCGGCCACCATCAGCAGCACGATGTTGTGGATGTTGTCCGGGGTGATGCCGCCGTGGCCGAGGATGTTGGCGAGGCCGACGACGGTGGCGGCGAAGGCGGCGGGCTTCCAGCCGCCCTTGCCGGCGAAGCCGAGCACGGTGCCGGCCGCCCAGATGGTGGGCAGGGTGGGGGCGCCGCCGTGGATGCGCTCCGGATTGTCGATGATCCCGCTCATCACGATGCCGGTGACGGCGAACGCGAGGTCGGTGCCGAGCACGTACCAGGTGCAGCGCTGCGGTCCGGCGAAGGCGCGGGAGCTGGCGAGCGTCCACAGGGTGAGCGCGCCGAGGTAGATCCAGCCGGAGACCGGGTGGAGGAAGTCGTGGAAGGAGTTGAGGTAGCGCAGGATCGCGTAGGCCAGGGCGAGCACCCGGAAGTAGCCGATCGCCCGCCACAGCGGCATCTCGACGGACATCCCGCCGACGGTCAGCGCGCCGGGCCGTTGCACCGCGGCCGCGACGGCCCCGGCCGCCCGGGTCGCGAGCCCGGCTCTGTGGTCCTCCGCCATTCGTCGTCCCCCCGACCCCTCGTCCCCCCGGCCCCGGTGAGCCCTACTCCGGCTTGTCCTGCTCCTGCTCGTCCTGCTCCTGCTGCTCCTGCTCCAGCCGGGCGGCCTCCTCCTTGGCGGCCTTCTCGGCCTCCTTCTCGGCCGCCTTCTCCGCCTTCTGCGCGGCGCGGCGCTCGGCGTCGGCGCGCTTCTTGTCCTCGGTGATCTGGCGCTTGGCGGCGGTGGCGTAGATGTCCACGTACTCCTGGCCGGAGAGCCGCATGATCTCGTACATCACCTCGTCGGTGACGGAGCGGAGGATGAAGCGGTCGTTCTCCATGCCGTGGTAGCGGGAGAAGTCGAGCGGGCGGCCGATCCGGATGCCGGGGCGGATGCCGAAGTTGGGGACGACCTGGCCGGGCGGCTGCACCTTCTCGGTGTCGATCATGGCGACCGGGATGACCGGGGCGCCGGTCTGCAGCGCGACCCGGGCGAGGCCGCCGACCTTGCCGCGGTAGAGCTTGCCGTCGGGCGAGCGGGTGCCCTCCGGGTAGACGCCGAACAGCTCGCCGCGCTCCAGGACGGCGACGGCGCTGCGGATCGCCGCCTCGCCGGCGCCGCGCGCGCCGGACCGGTCGACCGGCAGCTGGCCGACGCCCTTGAAGAAGGCGGCGGTCAGCTTGCCCTTGAGGCCGGGGGTGTTGAAGTACTCGGCCTTGGCGATGAAGGTGATCCGGCGCTTGATCAGCGCGGGGAAGAAGAAGGAGTCCGAGAAGGACAGGTGGTTGCTCGCGATGATCGCGGGACCCTCGTCGGGGATGTTCTCCGCGCCCTCGAGCCACGGCCGGAAGAAGATCCGCAGCAACGGCGCGACGATCATCTTCATCAGTCGGTAGAACAACCCGGGCCTCCTGTTGTACGGACCGGTCGATCCTAATGCCCACGGCCCCGCGCGTGTGCACCGGCAGGCCCGTGATGCGGCGGCTGCGGCCCTGTACGGGCCGTCGCGGCCGTGGGACGATGCCGCTCCGGGTACCCGCGGGTAGCCGGGCCGCCCTCCGACCCCGCCCGAGCGAAGGAGCTCCGAGGATGCCGCTGCTGCCCGGCGCAGAACCGTTTCACCACAAGGGCGGGCCGGTCGGCGTGCTCCTCGTCCACGGCTTCACCGGCTCACCGCGGTCCATGCGGCCGTGGGCCGACCACCTCGCCGCCGCCGGCCTGACCGTCGCGCTGCCGCTGCTGCCCGGCCACGGCACCCGCTGGCAGGACATGCAGCAGACCCGCTGGGAGGACTGGTACGCCGAGGTCGACCGCGAGCTGCGGGCCCTGCTGGACGGCTGCGAGCAGGTCTTCGTCTGTGCGCTCTCGATGGGCGGCGCCCTCGCGCTGCGGCTCGCCGCCCAGCACGGCGAGGCGGTCTCCGGCGTCGTGCTGGTCAACCCGTCGGTCCGCTCCGACAACCCGGCCACCGTCCTGCTGCCCGTCCTGCGGCACCTCGTCCCCAGCCTGCCCGGCATCGCCGACGACATCGCCCTGGAGGGCGTCTCCGAGTACGGCTACGACCGCACCCCGCTGCACGCCGCCTGGTCGCTCTCCCGCCTCTGGCGCACCGTCCAGGCCGAACTTCCCGCCGTCCGGCAGCCGGTGCTGCTGCTGCACAGTCCGCAGGACCACGTGGTCTCCCCGGCCAACTCGGAACTGGTGCTCGCCCGGATATCCTCGACGGACGTGACGGAAAAACTGTGCGAGCGCAGTTACCACGTCGCCACGCTGGACCACGACGCCGCGATGATCTTCGAGGAGAGCCTCGAGTTCGTGCGGCGGCTGGCACCGGCGGCGAAGACCGATGCGACGACCGATGCCGAGCACCACCTGGGCTGAAGGGCCGGTAGTGAACGAGACCAGCAAGGCGGGCGGCGGCGAGGAGCTGCCCGAGGACGGCACCGCGAAGCCCGGACAGGACCAGGAGACCACCGCCGGTTCCGAACCGCCCGCCCGGCGGCCCGCGGCCGGCAGCCAGGCCGAACAGGACGCGATCTTCGCCGCCCTGGTCGCGCAGTTCGACGACCCCGTCGACCTGACCAACCCCGAGTGGCCGGAGATCGAGAACCTCCGCGCCCAGGAGTCCCCGGCCGCGGACTCCTTCGACGAGTTCGCGCCCCGCCCCCGGCCGCGGCCGAGACCGACCACTCCCGAGCAGGTGGCCGGGCCGGTGTCCGGCCCGCGCGACTACGACCTCCAGGAGGACCCGGACGAGGGCCACTTCGTCCCGCCGGAGCCCCCGCCGCTGCCCAAGGCCGACACCACCGCCAAGTTCGCCTGGCTCGCCGTGCTCGGCGGACCGGCGCTGCTGCTGATCGACACCGTCGTCTGGCACGAGGTGGCCGGCTGGCCCGCCTGGGTCGGCGTCACCGCCTTCCTCGGCGGCTTCGTCACCCTCGTCGCCCGGATGAAGGACAAGGACGACGACGAGCCGGACGACCCGATGGGCGGCGCCGTCGTCTGACCGCCCGCCGCCCCCGAGCAGTGGCCGTCGCCCGCCCGTAGCCTGGAAGGGCGGGAGGCGACGGCCATGGCACGGATCAGCACCCTGGCGGGAACGGCGGCGTTACTGGCGGCGTTACTCTCGGCGGCAGCCACCGGCTGCAGCAGCCACTCCGTGGTGACGGCCCCGGCGAGCACCCCGACGAGCGGCACGAGCTCCGGTCCTGCCGGGTCACCGCGGTCGGCGCAGGTCGGGGACACCCTGGAACTGGCCGGCAACGAGCAGGGCGCCCGGATGGCCGTGACGGTGACGGCGGTCGCCGACCCGGCGACCGCGGCGCACTCCTTCGACACCCCCGAGGCGGGCAGACGGCTGGTCGCCGTGCAGTTCCGGCTCCACAACACCGGCTCCACCACGTACTCGGACAGCCCGTCCAACGGCGCCACCGTGGTCGACGAACAGGGACAGGGCTTCAACGCGCTGATCGCCACCGACGTCACCGCCGGCCCCGCGTTCCCCGCCGGAGTGGTCGTCGCCCCCGGGGACACCGCGCTCGGCTACATCTCCTTCGAGATCCCGGCGGGCTCCCGCCTCGCCAAGGCCCAGTTCACCCTGAACTCCGGCTTCGCGAACCAGACCGGTCAGTGGGCGCTGCCCGCCGCCACCGCGGCCCCGAGCGCAGCCCCGACCGCCACGGCCGCCCGGACCGCGACCGTCACCACCACGGCCACCACCACCGCCACCGCCGGTCCCCGGACCTCCGCCGCCGCACCGCGCCAGGTCGTCGAGGACTACTACGCGGCGATCAACGCGCACGACTACGCCCGCGCCTGGGCCCTCGGCGGACGCAACCTGTCGCCGAGCTACGGGCAGTTCGTCAACGGCTTCGCCGGCACCGCGGCCGACGTCGTGACCGTCACCGCCGTCAACGGCGACAACGTCTCCGTCCTCCTGGACGCCCTGCAGACCGACGGCACCCACCGCCACTACGCCGGCACCTACACCGTCCGCAACGGCGTGATCGTCGCCGCCTCGATCCACTGACCACCCCCGACGCCGGCAGGGATCCGCCCCCGACACCCCTGCGGCACCCCGCACCCTCGCGACGGCCCGGCACCCGCTCCCCCACCCGCCTCAGCCCCCGGCAGGGATCCGTACCACCGCCACCACCGGCAGATGATCCGTCGCCACCAACAGATCCGCCCCCGACACCCCGGCCAACCCCTGCGGCACCCCACAGGCCAGCACCTCGACCCCGGGAGTCGCGAAGACCGCGTCGATCCGCTGGTAGGGGTCGGCGGGGACGGAGGTGAAGGTGCCGCCCCAGGGGGCGACGGTGTGGGCGTCCTGGTACTCGGCGGCCAGACGGCGCCAGCCCGGGCCGTCGGGGTGCTCGTTGAAGTCGCCGGCCACGATGCCGTGCTCGCCTGGGTCGAACTGGCCGGGGAGCAGCGCGAACTGGCGGAGCCGTTCGGCCGGGTCGAGGGAGAGGTGGCAGCTCGTCACCGCGAACGGGGCCGAACGGCCCACCCTCAGCAGGGCGGTGGCGAATCCGCGGGCGTGCAGGCCGCGGGTCTTGGGGAGCAGCCGGTCGCGGACGGCGAGGACCTCGACCCGGAGCTTTCCGAGCAGCAGCGGTCCGGCGGCGATCCGGCCGCCGCCGGAGAGGACGACGGTGCCGGTGCGGTGGGCGAGCCGGGCGGCCTGCTTCCGGGGCCGCCAGTACCGCGGGGACTCCTGGATGCAGACCACGTCCGGATCGCAGGCACGGATCACCCGGACGAGGGCGTCCCGGTCGTCCCTCAGCGAGCGGACGTTGTAGCTGAGGATGCGGACCCGCTCGGCGCCGTCGGGTTCGGCGCCGGAGTCGGGCAGGGGGGCCGGCCCGGTCGGCGGCACGGGTCCGGGGGCTGCGGACGGCTGCTCGGCAGGCATGCCGGTCATGCTAACGGCGAGGCCGGGGCCGTTGCCCCAGCCTCGCCGTCGGGGTCCGGACGAGCCGTCGGTTCCGTCGGGCCGTCAGACCCGCGCGAGGTCGGCGGCACCGGCGATGCCGGCGGCGGACCCCATGGTCGCGAGCAGGACCTCGGCGCGCGGGCGGTGCACGCCACCGGTCAGGTAGGTCTCGAAGGCCGCGGCCACCGGGTCGAGCAGCAGGCTGCCCGAGTCGGAGACGCCGCCGCCGAGCACGAAGACGCCCGGGTCGAACAGCGCGGCGAGGTCGGCCATGCCGCGGCCGAGCCAGTCGGCGAGCTCCGAGTAGCACTCCAGGGCGAGCGGGTCGCCCTCGGCCGCGGCCTCGGTGATGTGGATGCCGCGGATGGTCTCGGCGACGAAGTCGTTGAGCTCCAGCATCCGCTTGCCGGCGATCGGGTCGGCGGCGGCCTTCTCGCGGCCGTAGCGGCGCAGCGCGCGGCCGGAGCCGTACTGCTCCCAGCAGCCCTTGCCGCCGCAGCCGCAGGCGAGGCCGTCGGGGACCATGTTGAGGTGGCCGATCTCGCCGGCGACGCCGAAGCGGCCGCGGTGCATCCGGCCGTCGAGGACGATGCCGCCGCCGATGCCGGTGCCGACGGTGATCAGGACCATGTCCTCGTAGCCGGCTGCGGCGCCGAAGCGGAACTCGGCCCAGGCGGCGCAGTTGGCGTCGTTCTCGACGACGGTCTCCAGGCCGGTGAGCTCCTCGATGCGCTGCTTGAGCGGCTCGTTCTCCCAGTCGATGTTGGGAGCGAAGATCACGGTGGAGCGGTCGCGGTCCACGAAGCCGGGGGCGCCGACACCGACGGCCGCGACTTCCGGGTACTCCTCCTTGAGCTCGCGCACGGCCTGCGCGATCGCGTCGACCGCCCACTGGGGGTCGGCCGGGGTGGGCACCCGGGTACGCGCAAGGATTTCGCCGGTCTCGTCGACCACGCCGGCCGCGATCTTCGTCCCGCCGACGTCGACGCCGATGGTCAGAGCCATGTGTCCCTCAGCTATTCACTCGTTCCCGCTGAGCGGAACGGTACCCGCTGAGCGGTGCTCCCGTACACACCGAGACCTACATTAACCGAAGCCAATTTCCGGATTGCCCGGCCAGATGCGTTCAGAAGTCGTAGACTTCGCGGCTTTGAGTGATGCGTGAAGGCGCCACAGTCACCTCGTCTGACCTGCGGCTTCACTACTTGTCGATGGTCCCGTCGAGGTCGATGTGCTCGGCCTCGGCGTGTCCGGCACCGGCCCAGCGCCGTTCATGACCTGAGACGGCTGCGCGGTACGCGGCGAGCAGTTCGCCGCCCGCGGCGGCGAGGTGTCCGTACACCTCCGGGTTCTGCTCGCGCAGCCGGGTGCCGTACTCCTGGGCCTTGCCGCCGAGGGTGAGGGCGAACCTCCGGACCTCGTCGACCAGCGGCCCGAACTCCGCGCCGAGGCCCTGCCCGGCCGTGCCGTCCGCCTTCTCGTCCGCCATCCGGCGACCTCCCTGGTGCGTCCTCGGTGTGCCTCCGGTGCGACGTCGGGGCGGCACCGGGCCGTCCGGCCGGAACCGGCCGGGATCCAGACGCTACCGGACGGCGCATCGAGGGCCGCCCGGCGCACCGGACGCACGCCGGGCGTGCACGCCCTGTACACACGCCCCTCCGGCGCGACGGCCGACCGGCGCACCGGAGGTCCCATCCGCGCGCGGCCCGGCCTGCACGCGGGTCCGGCCGCACACGAGGGTCAGCCGCGCGAGGGGTCGACGCCGCGAGGTGTCAGCGGCGCGAGGTGTCAGCGGCGGGGGCCTCAGCGGCGCGCCGGCCAGAGGGCGGGGTCCGGCGCGAACCGCACCGACAGCACCCCGTCGTGCAGCCCGGCTCCGCTGACCGTGCACCGCCGCAGCGCGGAGGGCAGCGGGAGCAGCCGGCGGTGGCCGCCGGTGCCCACGACCAGTTCGTCCCCTCGGCGCACCAGTTCCAGGCCGGACCGTTCGGCGCCGGGCAGCGCCAGGTGCCAGACCAGCAGCCCTTCCTCGGCCAGCCGGTCCTCGACCCACGGCTCGGGGGCCTCGCCGGGTCCGGGCTCGCCCCCGGCGTACAGCTGGTCGGCGATCGCCTCCAGGGCGACCTCGGGCCACTCGGCGGTGAGCAGCGGGACGGCGCCGAGCCCGGACGCCAGGTCGGCGAGGCGTTCCTGCTGGCGGGCGGCCCGGCCGGCCAGCCAGGGGTCGGGCGAGGCGGCGGCCGCGGACGGCAGCACCCGGTGGGCGACGACGGCGTCCAGGCGCCGGCCGTGCAGGGCGAGGGCGGCGCGGATGCGGCGAAGTTCCCCGGTGCCGTGGGCGTCGGCGTCCACGACCAGGCGGACGGAGGTGCCGGGGGCCTCGATCACGGCGCGGGCATCGGCGAGGGCGGCGCAGGCGGCGGCCCGGGCGTCGAACAGCCAGTCCGCGGGCATCGGCACCCCGGCGAGGGCGGCCAGCAGCGGGCGCAGCGCCCGGGCGGCCTGGCGCTGCTCGGGCAGCAGCCGGTCGAGGTAGCGGACGAGCTGTTCGGGCAGGGCCAGGGTGGCGATCAGCTCGGCCGGGGCGGGGGCGGCCACCACGACCGTCTCGGCGTCAGCGGTGCGCAGGGCGCGGAGCAGGGCGAGCTGGCGCGTGCCGGGCAGCGGCGTGAGCTCCTCGGGGTCGAGCGGGTCGGCGCCGAGCAGGTCGAGGGCCGGGGCGAGCCGGGCGCCGAAGCCGTCGAGGGCGCTGCGCAGGGCGGCCTGCTCGTCGATCCGGGCCACCGCGAGGCGCTCCCCGTACGGGGCGGGCTCCGCGGTGAGCCGGGTGTCCAGGAGGTCGTCGACGGCGCGGTGCGGGTCGTCGGCGGCCAGCAGCAGGGTGCGCCGACCGGTGCGGGCACTGTGCAGGGCGGTGGCGGCGGCGACGACGGCCGAGCCCTCGCCGGTGACGAGGACGGTGCGGGGTGACACCCGGCGTCAGCCTTCGACGCGCTTCTTCAGGCCGGCCAGGGCCCGGTCGATGATGACCTTCTCCGCCTTGCGCTTGATCATGCCGAGCATCGGGATCTTGACGTCGACGGCGAGCTGGTAGGTGACCTCGGTGCCGCCGCCCTTGACCGCGGCGAGGCTGTAGGAGCCGTCGAGGGCGCGCAGCATCTGGCTCTTCACCAGCGTCCAGCGGACCTCGCGGTCGCCGTCCCAGGTGTAGGCGAGGACGTGCTCGTCGCGGATCGCGCCGGCGTCGAGCACCAGGCGCACCTCCGAGCCGCGGCCGTCCGCGGCGGTGCTCAGCACCTCGATCTCCTTGACCTCGCCCGTCCACTCCGGGTAGGCGGCGAAGTCGGCGATCGCGGCCATGACCTCGGCCGGGGTCGCGTCGATGATGATGCTCGACCTGGTGTGCTCCGCCATCACGGCCCTCCGCGTCTGTTCAGATGTGCGCCCAGGGCAGGCTATCGCGCCCGCGGGTGCACGCCGGGCGCCGCCCTGGTCATCGGGGCTCGTGGAGGGCTCGCGGCCGGCGCGCGGCAAGGTCCCGAACGGGGCGGAGCGGCCGGCACACGGCCCGGCCCCGCCGTTCGGCGGGGGGACCGGGGGCTACCGACGCGTCGGGCGGCCGCTGCCGTAGGGTGCGAGACGAAACCATCCCCACCGGTCCTGCGCGGTGTGACTCTTCGAACAACGGAGCCGACAGCTCTGGTCGAATCCGGCTACCGAGCAGTAACGTCCTGCCGTCCCGCAGCGTCGCAGACGAGGAGCAGTCTTGCTCGAGTTCAGCCTTCCGGCCCGCTACCAGGTTCCGAGCGGGGGAAACCTCTCCGACCTGATCCACCAGAACGCCGCGCAGCACCCCGGCGTCGCCGTGATCAGCCGGAAGGTGGCCGGGCAGTGGCAGGACCTGACGGCGGTGCAGTTCCTCGCCGAGGTCCACGCGGTGGCCAAGGGCCTGATCGCCTCCGGCGTCGAGCCGGGCGACCGCGTCGCGGTGATGTCCCGCACCCGTTACGAGTGGACGCTGCTCGACTTCGCGATCTGGTGCGCGGGCGCGATCACCGTGCCGGTGTACGAGTCCTCCTCCGCCGAGCAGGTGCAGTGGATCCTCGGCGACTCCGGCGCCGTCGCGGTGGTCACCGAGACCGCCGGCCACGCCGCCGTCCTCGCGGAGGTCCGGGACCACCTCCCACAGCTGCGGCACGCCTGGCAGATCGAGGACGGCGCCGTCGCCGCCCTCACCGCGGCGGGCAGCGAGGTCTCCGACGAGACGGTCGCCGAGCGCCGGGCCGTCCCGGACCCCGACAGCATCGCCACCATCGTCTACACCTCGGGCACCACCGGCCGTCCCAAGGGCTGCCAGCTGACCCACGGCAACTTCCTGGCCGAGCTGGGCAACGTCACCGTCCGCCTGGAGCCGCTCTTCCGCACCGGCGAGAGCTCCGTCCTGCTGTTCCTGCCGCTGGCCCACGTGCTCGGCCGGATCGCCGAGATCGCGGCCGCCATCGCGCCGATCAAGCTCGGCCACGTCTCCGACATCAAGGACGTCACCGCCGAGCTCGGCTCCTTCCGCCCGACCCTCATCCTCGGCGTGCCGCGCGTCTTCGAGAAGGTCTTCAACACCGCCCGCGCCAAGGCCCAGGCCGACGGCAAGGGCAAGATCTTCGACAAGGCCGCCGACACCGCCATCGCGTACAGCCGCGCCCTGGACGCCGGCGGCGCCGGGATCGGCCTGAGAGTCAAGCACTTCGTCTTCGACAAGCTGGTGTACGCCAAGCTGCGGGCCGCCCTCGGCGGCCGGGCCACCCACGCGATCTCCGGCGGCGCCCCGCTCGGCGAGCGGCTCGGCCACTTCTACCGCGGCATCGGCTTCACCGTCCTGGAGGGCTACGGCCTGACCGAGACCTGTGCGGCCACCGCCTTCAACCCGCACGACAAGCCGAAGATCGGCACCGTCGGCCAGCCGCTGCCCGGCTCCGCGGTGAAGATCGCCGAGGACGGCGAGGTGCTGCTCAAGGGCCCGCAGGTCTTCACCGGGTACTGGAACAACCCGCAGGCCACCGCCGACGCCCTGCAGGACGGCTGGTTCGCCACCGGCGACATCGGCTCGCTGGACGACGAGGGCTACCTCACCATCACCGGCCGCAAGAAGGAGATCATCGTCACCGCGGGCGGCAAGAACGTGGCGCCCGCCGTGATCGAGGACCGGATCCGGGCGCACGCCCTGATCGGCGAGGTCATGGTGGTCGGCGACCGCAAGCCGTTCGTCGCCTGCCTGATCACCCTCGACCCGGACTTCTTCGGCAAGTGGAAGGAACTGAACGGCAAGCCCGCCGACGCCACCCCCGCCGACCTCGCCCAGGACGCCGACCTGCTGGCCGCCCTGCAGGCCGCCGTGGACGACGGCAACCAGGCCGTCTCGCACGCCGAGGCCGTGAAGAAGTTCCGCCTGCTCGACACCTCCTTCACCGAGGAGAGCGGCCACCTCACCCCCTCCCTCAAGCTGAAGCGCAACGTCGTCCTCAAGGACTTCGCCGCCGACGTCGAGGCCATCTACCAGCGCTGAAGCACGGCTCAGCCGAAACAGGGGCGCGGAGGACTGCGCGAATCGGAAGGCAGCGGTCTGCCTCTCCCGACTCGCGCGGTTCCCCGCGCCCCTCCGGGTTTCCCCGTACTCGAAGGGTCGCCCCGACTACGCGAGCAGCCCCGTCAGGCGCTGTGCCAGCAGGTCCCAGCGCCAGGAGCGCTCGACCCAGCGCCGTCCGGCCTCCCCCATCGTCCGCCGCAGCTGCTCGTCGTGCAGCAGCCGCACGATCCGCTCCGCCGCCGCCTCCGCGGACCGCCCCGGCACCACGTACCCGGTCTCGCCCTCCAGGACGGCGTCGGGCGCCCCGCCGGAGTCCCCGGCGACCACCGGCAGGCCGGTCGCGGAGGCCTCCAGGTAGACGATCCCGAGGCCCTCGACGTCGAGCCCGCCCCGCCGGGTGCGGCAGGGCATGGCGAAGACGTCGCCCGCGCCGTAGTGGGCGGGCAGCTCCTCCCAGGGGACGGGGCCGGTGAAGCGGACGGAGCCGGCGACCCCGCGGGCCTCGGCGAGCTTCTCCAGGTCGCCGCGGTAGGGCCCGTCGCCGACGATCAGCAGGACGGTGTCGGGCACCGCCGCGAGGATCTGCGGCATGGCCTCGATCAGGGTGTCCTGGCCCTTGCGCTTGACGAGGCGGGAGACGCAGACGACGACCGGCCGGTCGCTGAGCCCGAGCCGGGCGCGGATCCCGTCGCCGCCGGAGTCGGGCCGGAAGGTCTTCTCGTCGACGCCGGGCGGCAGCTGCACCATGCGCCGGGCCGCCTCGGGGCCGACCGCGGCGGCGATCCGGCTGCGGGTGTACTCGCCGAGGTAGGTGAGGGTGTCGGTGCCGGCGCCGATCCGCCGCAGCAGCTGCCGGGAGCCGGGCAGCTGGGCCCAGGCCGCCTCGTGGCCGTGGGTCATGCCGAGGAGGCGCTGGGCGCCGGCCTGCCGCAGTGCGGGGGCCATCAGGCCGAGCGGGGCGGCGGCGCCGAACCAGACGGAGCTGCAGCCCTCGGCACGGAGGATCTCGGCGGCCCGCCGGGTCACCCGCGGGGTGGGCACCATCATCTTCGTCCGGTCGCGGATCACCGGGAACGGCTGGCGGGCGTCGAACTCGGCGACCTCCTTGCCGTCGCGCCAGGTCGAGGCGTACACGACGATGGAACCCGCGGGCTGGCGGACGGCCATGTTGTGCACGAACGCCTGGATCCCGCCGGGCCTCGGCGGGAAGTCGTTGGTGACGATGAGGGTCTTGTGCATGCCACGGCTCGCTCGGTCGGGGGTTGCATGGTGCAGTGGTCGGTGATCCGTACCATAGGTCAACACCACGGCCCGCCGGGAACGAAGGATCACAGCGCAACCGTTTCCGGTCCGGGCCGGTCCTATGTGCCGGGGCCCCGTTGCGCGGGCGCCACCGCGACCGGCGTCACGAGTCGAACGAGGGAGCGCAGTGGAGTTGGCCCCGACCGGGCGCACCGGCAGCACCAGCAGCACCGAGCGCCTCGCCCTGACCGGCGCACCGCCGCCCGCACCGGCCGGCGGCGCGCTGTGGGCGCTCGGGGCGTCCTGGGTGGTCACCCGGGTGCTGATCGTGCTGATGGCCGTCGGTGTGCTGCGGATCTCGGGCACCGACGTGAGCTCCGACGTCTCGGTGATCTACCACGGCTGGTACGAGGTGCTGCGGACGGGCACCTTCCCGCTGGACGACGTGACCTGGCAGTACCCGCCGGGGGCGGCGCTGGTGATCCTGCTGCCGGGCGTGCTGCCCTGGTCGTACCTGGTCTCCTTCTTCGTGCTGTGCGGCGTCTTCGACGCGCTGACGGTGGGCGCGCTGATGAGGGTCGGCACCCGGCGGGGCCGCAGCTTCAGCGGGGCCTGGATGTGGGTGGCGGGGGTGCCGCTGCTCGGTCCGACGGTCTACTGCCGGTACGACGTCATCGTCACCGCGCTCGCGGTGGGCGGTCTGCTGCTGGTGCTGCGCCGGCCGGCCCTGGGCGGGTTCCTGCTGGGGCTGGGCGGGCTGGTGAAGGTGTGGCCGGTGCTGGCGCTGGCGGGCACCCCGCGCGGGCGGCGGACGCGCCGGGCGTGGACGGCGGCGGCCGCGACGGCGGCCTCCCTGGGCTTCCTGCTGACCGCGGGGATGAACGGCGCCTTCGAGTTCCTGAAGTTCCAGAAGGAGCGCGGGATCGAGGTGGAGTCGCTGGGCGCGCTGCCGCTGCACTTCGCCAAGCTGTTCGGCGCCTGGGACGGCCAGGTGACGATGAACTACGGCTCGCTGGAGATGCTCGGCCCGTGGGTGCCGGTGGTCTCCAAGGTGTGCGTCGCGGGCACGCTGCTGGGCTTCGGCTGGCTGCTGCTGTGGCGGCTGCGGGCGGTGCGCTGGCAGCCGTCGACGCCGTACGACGCGGCGCTGGCGGCGCTGCTGGTGTTCACCGTGACCAGCCGGGTGATCAGCCCGCAGTACCTGGTGTGGCTGGTCGGCCTGGCCGCGGTCTGCCTGACGGTGCGCGGCACCCGGCAGAAGCCGGTGGCGGTGCTGATCCTGGCGGCGACGGTGCTGACCACCGTCGAGTTCCCGATCCTGTTCGGCGCGGTGCAGCACAGCGAGCCGTGGGGCGTGGCCGTGCTCACCGCCCGGAACCTGCTGCTGCTGGCGGCCACGGTGCTGTCCTGCCGCCGGTTGTGGCGCTCCACCCGCGGGCCGGACGCCCAGGCCACCCTGGTGCTGCCGCCGGAGCCCCCGGTGAAGGGCTACCCGGTGCGCCCGGGCATCGCGTACGAGCAGGCGCTGCTGGACGACCTGGACCGCCCGGTGGGCCGTCCGGCGACCACCTCCTGACCACACCTCTCGCTGCAAGTTTCTGAAAGACCTTGCAGGCGGGCCCGCGCGGCTGGCAGCATCGTCCGCTGTCAGCCGATGCCGCCCGTGGAGGTTCCGCATGCCCGACGACCGCGAGCTCGACGTCCTGGTGGTGGGCGGTGCGGGCGTGGACACCATCGTCCGGGTCGACCGGCTGGAGATCCCCGCGGCCGACTCGCTCGGGGTGCCCCCGGTGCACGACTACGCGGGCCACACCGGCAGCGGGGTCGCGCTCGGCTGCCACCGGCTGGGCCTGCGCACCTCCTTCCTCGACTTCCTCGGCGACGACCCGCAGGGCGAGCTGGTGCGGGCCGCCTTCCGCCACGCCGGCCTGGACTTCCACCACCTGGTCTCCCCCGCGGGCACCCCGCGCGGGGTGAACCTGGTGGACGCCGACGGGCTGCGGTTCTCCTTCTACGACGGCCGGCACCCGGCCGACCTGCGGCTGCCCGCCGCCTTCTACCTGCCGTTCCTGGAGCGGGCCCGGCACGTCCACCTGTCGATCACCAACGTCAACCGGGACATGCACCCGGACATCGAGCGGCTCGGCGCCACCAGCTCCACCGACCTGCACGCCTGGGACGGCGAGAACGAGCACCACCGGCACTACGCGCTCCGCTCCGACCTGGTCTTCCTGTCGGCCGCTGGCTGCCCCGGGCGGCACGAGGAGGTGATGCGCTCGGTGCTGGACGGGGGCCGGGCGCGGCTGGTGGTCGCGACCGCGGGCGCGGCCGGCAGCTACCTGCTGGAGCGCGGGAGCGACACCGTCCGGCACGTGCCGGCGGTCGACCCCGGGGTGCCGGTGGTGGACAGCAACGGCGCCGGCGACGCCTTCGTCAGCGGCTTCCTCGCCGGCTGGCTGGCGGGCCGGCCGGTGGACGCGTGCATGCTGGCGGGCTCGGTGGCCGGCGCCCACGCCTGCACCGCGGCGGGCACCCACAGCGCCCTGATCGACGGCGAGGGGCTCGCCGCGGGCCTGGCGGCCGCTCAGCGGCGCAGCTGACGCACCAGCTCGGCCGACCAGGCCTTGGTGAAGGCGGGCAGGTCCAGGCCGAGCTCGGCCTGGAGGACGCTGTCCAGCCGGGCGGGGTCGCCCATCGCGCCGACCGCCCGGTAGAGCGCGACGAGGCGCTGCGGTCCGAAGCGGTGCGCGACCGTCTCGCAGGCGAGCCAGGCCTGCTCGTAGGCCTGGGCGATGCCGGCGGCGCCGGCGGCGAAGTCGGCGTCGGCCGGCAGGGCGGTCGGCACCCGGCCCGCGGCGACGTCGCGGGCGAGCTCCGGCGCGATCTGGCGGGCGGTGCGGCCGGCGCCGCGGTAGCCGGTGTAGTCGGCGACGCCCTCGGAGAGCCAGAGCGGCGTCCAGCTGCGGGTGGCCGCGCGGGTGGCGACGTGGGTGGCCTCATGGGTGATCACGACCTGCCGGCCGAGGTCGCTGAGGCCGCGGAAGGCCTCCGGGTTGACCATGATCCGGTCCGCGGGTGTGGCGGCGGGCTCGCCGCCCGCGGCGACGGTGACGGCGGCGATGCCCTGGTAGGAGCCGGCGGCGACGTCGAGCATCCGGGCGAACTGCGGCTCGGTGGCCGGGGTGAGGACGAGCAGCCGGCCGGGCCACTCCCGGCCCCACAGCTCGGAGACGGCGGGCACCGCCTTGTCGGCGACGGCGACCAGCCCGGCGAGCTCCTCGGCGGTGCCGAGGCCGAGCACCAGGCAGTGCTCACCCTGGGCCGCCCGGACCTCGCCGAGGTCCCAGAGGGCGGCGCTGCCGTCCGGCTCGTCCGCGGAGAGCAGCCAGCCGGCCGGGCCCCGGTCGAAGGTGAGCCGCCGGGAGAGCACCGCGGGGTGCTGGTCGACGCCGCGCAGCCGGTGGGCGAGGCCCGCGGTGACGATGATCCGCCCGTCGGCGTCCGGTTCGGTGACGCCGCTGATCCGGTACTCGACGGCGGAGAAGGGCACGGCGGCGGCCCGGACGGCGGCCTGCTCCTGTGCGGCCCGCGCCGCGGGGGCCACCCCGGCGAGCAGGGCGGACCGGTCGGCGCGCAGCAGGGCGCGGGCGCGGGCGGCGAGCAGGTCCTCGACGCGGG